>JBDTUY010000081.1:0-13199 GCA_040007495.1 Acidobacteriota bacterium
ATAACTTTATTATCGTCCTTAAAGCACGACGCGACCCGTTACTGAGCCGCGACCATAGGGAGCGGTCTTCTGCATAAACGCATCCGTCCTTTTACCTTTACTTTGACGTCGACTTACCGCGCGAAGGTTTCACTGGACTTGCGGGTTTGGGCGCTTGCGGGATAGGTGTCATAGGCACGTGGTCCATTTTGAGGGTAGATCCAGTCGCGCGTTCCACCCCCTGTGCGATCAGCGGAGCCATCAGCCGGTAGCCCTTGGAATTCGGCAGCAGGCCATCGTCGCTGGCATCCTCCATCAAAACGCCCGAGGCGTCCGACACCACTGGGGTGAAATCGACGAACGTATACCCGGGACGATTGCACAGCGCCCTCATCCAATCGTTCAAGGCGCGGATGAAGGTCGCGGGATGGCTCGGCGTCCGCTCGAAGGCCGGATTCTGAGCCTTTAGATAATCGTTCACCGGCAGCACCGACGTGAAGATGATCTTGATGTTGTTGGCCGCCGCGAGTTCCGCGATCAACAGGTAGTTGTCTTCAATTGCAGTCAACGGGATGTTGCGTGTCAGGTCAATCGCGCCGCCTCCGATCACCACCGCTTCCGGGTGCAGGTCAATCACGTCCGACTTCATCCGGGCCAGCAATTGCCCCGTGCGTTGACCGCCGATCCCGCGGTTAATAAAATCCTCTGCTGGAAAATACTGATTTAACCGCCATTCACCCAGGGTAGAGTCGCCTAAAAACACCACACGCCGACCGTTTGTTTTCGCCGCCGGCAGCAGGCGGTTGTCTTCTCTAAACCTGGATAAATTGTCCGGATCTGGGGAAACCAGGTCGGTGTCTTTCGTCTCCAGCAGCGCACGGAAATGCGCATCCAGCCGCGTCCAAGCATCACGAACCTCGCGGAACTGGTCGCGGGCAACCTCGGGGAACGGATATGGTTTCGGGATCGCGTCCGACAAGTCCAGATAGGCCCGAACATTGTTCAGCAACGAGAAGGTCGCTTGTCCCGCGCCGGGATGCACTTCGACCTGCTGACAGGCTTGGCGAATATTCGCGACAATCGGCACCGCCGCACGCTGCAGATCGGGCAGTGCCACGCCGCCTGCCTCCATCAATTGGACAATGCGTGCGCACAACCGATTAGTGTCGCCCCCAGAGAGTTGTGCTGAAGGAGCCGCAGACGCAGCTTGCGACTGCGCGCTACATAGACCGACGGTCAAGACCAAACAACCAACGACCAGAAGACTTCTCATGACTTAAAGTCTACCCGGAGTCTCGTCGCGATGGAGTGCGGTTGACAGTTTTATCGGCTTTCAGCGGCGGCTAATTTGTTTGTCCGGCTGATAAACTGAACAAGTGACCCCGACCCGCCCTAAATCATTACCCGGACGCCATTTTGTCCGGAATCTGATTGAGCGACGGGCCTTGATCGCGCAACTCGTCCGCCGCGATTTCGATCAGCGTTATATAGGGTCCGCCGCAGGCTGGCTGTGGGGCGTCGCGCATCCCCTGATCTCATTGCTGACTTATTACTTCGTCTTTCAAATCTGCCTCAAGCAGACTCTGCCAACCGACGCCCCCACTACCAGCTACGTCATGTTCCTGCTTTCCGGCTATCTGCCGTGGATGCTGTTTCAGGACACCGTGACGCGTTCAGCCAGCTCTCTAGTCGAGCAGTCGAATCTAATCACCAAAACCGTTTTCCCCTCCGAAGTAGTAGCTGTTGCGATCTTCCTGTCGTCGCTCATCCAGCATTTAATCGGACTCGGCGTAGTCATGGTCGCAGGCCTGGTGCTGGTCCATTCCGTCAGTCCGATGCTGCTCCTGCTGCCGGTTTATATGCTGCTGGTCGGTCTGCTGGCGATTGGCATCGGCTGGATCGCATCCAGTCTGCACGTCTATCTGCGTGACACAGGTCAAGTGCTGACCATTGTGATGACGCTCTGGTTCTGGGCCACGCCGATCATGATCCGAAAAGATCAGGTGCCGCCCTACCTGCAGTTCATCATCCAGTGGAACCCGTTATCGCGCATCGTGGAGGCCTACCGGGATGAGATCCTGCGCCCCACCTGGCCGTGGCCTAACCTACATGAACTCGGGATAGGCGCAGCCTATTCAATAGCCGTCTTCATAGCAGGCGGCCTATTCTTCCGAGTCCTAAAACGCGGCTTCGCCGACGTCCTATAGGAAGGCGGGGCGATGCCCCGCGCGGGGGCGCCTGCCTCCGCTGCTACTACTTCCTATCTCTCCGGCTTCAACACCACAACACTCAATGGCGGCAACGTCAACAGCACACTCGCCGGACGATTCTGGAACTCGAAGTCCTCCGCCTGCACCCAACCGTCATTGCCGATGTTGCTACCCCCGAACAGGTCCGCATCCGTATTCAGAAGCTCGTGGTACCGTCCGCCCTCTGGCAACCCGACCCGGTAGCCTTCGCGCGGCTGAGGCGTAAAATTGCAGCAGAACACCAGGAAATCGCGTCGATCCCGAGCAAAGCGAGCAAACAGGATGATGCTCTTCTCCGTATCGTAAATATCGATCCATTCAAAACCGCTGTAACTGTCGTCTACTTCATACAGCGATGGCTCGTTGCGATACAGCGCGTTCAATTCGCCCACCAACCGTTGCAGCTTGTGATGCACAGGGTATTTCAGCAGTCCCCACTCCAGCTCCGCGTCGTGATTCCATTCGCTGGTCTGACCGAACTCGCTGCCCATGAACAGCAGTTTTCGACCCGGATGCCCGTACATGTAGGTGAGAAACGCGCGAGTATTGGCGAACTTGCGCCACTCATCGCCCGGCATCTTATTTACCAGCGAGCATTTGCCGTAAACCACTTCATCGTGCGAAACCGGCAGTAGAAAATTCTCGGTAAACGCATACAGCATGCTGAATGTGATCTTCTGCTGGTGATACTTCCGATACAGCGAATCGGTTGAGAAATAGTCCAGCATGTCGTGCATCCAGCCCATGTTCCACTTCATGGTGAAACCCAGACCGTCCAGATAAGTGGGACGCGAAACCCCCGGCCAAGAAGTTGATTCCTCCGCAATTGTCACGGCTCCTGGAACCTGATGGGTAAGCTCGTTGAAGCGCTTCAAAAAATCGACGGCTTCCAGATTCTCGCGACCACCGTATTGATTGGGCTCCCAATCTCCGGCCTCGCGCGAATAGTCCAGATACAACATCGAAGCGACAGCATCCACGCGCAGCCCGTCGATATGAAACTCCTTCAGCCAATACAGCGCATTGGAAAGCAGAAACTCGCGCACCTCATGCCGGCCATAGTTGAAGATCAGCGTGCCCCAATCGCGATGCTCGCCCTTACGCGGGTCCGCGTGCTCATACAACGCCGTACCATCAAACCGAGCCAGCGCATGTTCATCGCGCGGGAAGTGCGCGGGCACCCAATCCAGAATGACGCCTAAGCCCGCCTGATGACACCGATCGACAAAGTAACGGAAATCATCAGGAGTCCCGAACCGCGAGGTCGGGGCGTAATAGCCCGTGACCTGATACCCCCACGACCCAGTGAACGGATGCTCCATCACCGGCATTAATTCCAAGTGCGTATACCCGAGCTTGGTGGCATGCCCTACCATTTGGTCCGCGAGCTCACGATAGCTCAGCAAGGTCCCATCGGAATGGTGACGCCAGCTACCCAGATGAACCTCGTACATGGAGACGGGTTCCTTCAGCAGGTTGCTCTCTGCCCGACGCTCCATCCAACTCTGATCCGCCCATTCGTATCCGGCCAAAGGCCAGACGATGCTCGCGGTCTTAGGCGGTAACTCCGAAAAGAAGCCATAAGGGTCGCAATGGTCGATGGCCCGGCCGCTGTCTTCCATGACTGAGTATTTGTAGGCCGCGCCCGTACCCAATCCAGGCATGAACATCTCCCAGATACCGCCATCGCGGCGGCGCAGGGGATGACGCGTTCGATCCCAACCATTGAAATCGCCCAGCAGACTCACGACCTTCGCGTTCGGAGCCCACACTGCGAAACGCACCCCTGAAACTCCCTCGCACTCCACCACATGTGCGCCCATCGTCCGATAGCTTTCGAAGTTGGTCCCTTCGCCATGCAAATGCAGCTCAAAGTCCGTCAGCAGGGGAGGGAATCGATACGGATCTTCAAACTCCAGCGTCTCGCCTCCATAGAGTTGAATCCGGACGCGGTAATCGCGGCTGGGAGCGGGCGCGCTGAAGAAGCCGGATGCATGCTCGCGAGCCATAGTAATCGGTTCGTCGCTGAAGATCAGCGCAGCGGTTTCGGCCTGCGGAAGCCAGGCCCGCACGACGTTGCACTTTGGGGTGACCTGGAATCCCAGGAATGCAAAGGGATCACCGTGGGTTCCCGCAACGATCTGTTCAATCTGGTCCACGCTCATAGGGTTCTCATCGGTAGCTGTTATTTCGACCTATCTTCACAGTACCGCTATCCCATCGTGGGTATCATGGACTCTAGTGAACCGAGCCGAACTGCACTTGCATCTGGAGGGAGCCATTTCCCGAGAAACATTGCTCGAACTGGACCCCGCGCTCACCGCGTCCGAGATCGACGAAGCCCTGACCTATTCAGATTTCGACGGCTTCATTCGCAGTTTCGTATGGGTGAACCGCAAACTGCGCGGTCCTGCGGATTACGCAGTCGCCGCGCGAAGGCTGTTTGAGCAGCTACACCAGCAATCGATCGGTTATGCCGAAGTCACAATCTCAGCCGGCGTGGTCCTTTGGAAGCAACAGGATCTGGCCGCAGTCTTCGACGCTCTATCGAATGAAGCCGCCAAGAGTCCAGTGCCCGTGCGTTGGATACTGGACGCGACCCGTCAGTGGGGCGCGGAAGCCGCCAAGCCGGTATTCGAATTCGCCGCCGACCATATCCAGGATGGCGTGGTCGCGGTGGGGTTGGGTGGCTTTGAAGACTTGGGTCCCGCGACCTGGTATGCCGACCTGTTTCGTCGCGCCAAAGATCGAGGTCTGCATCTGGTCTGCCATGCCGGGGAAACCACTGGCCCCAAGGCCGTCTGGGAAGCATTGTCGATCGGCGCGGAGCGGATCGGCCACGGAATCCGAGCCGTAGAGGACCTGCAGCTATTGGCAGAATTGAAACGGCGCAATATCCCGTTGGAAGTCTGCATATCCAGTAACCTCCGCACCGGAGCTGTCGCGAGCTTGGGGGACCATCCCGTGCGCCGTCTCTTTGATGCAGGCGTGCCGATTACGCTGAATACGGACGACCCCGTCCTGTTCGATTGCACGCTCGATAGCGAATACGCTCTGGCAGCTCAATCCTTCGGCTTCACCCCTGCCGAAATGGTCGAAATCGCAGACAACAGCCTCAGGTTCGCTTTTTCCCGACCGTAGCGTCAGAATCTTCGTAATTTGGCGCATCTAAGACCGTCTATACTGAACGGGATGTGGGGAACCGGGGTCCGGCAGCGCAACCTGTTGGAACATTTATCCTGCATCCGCCGTTCACAACAAGATAAGAGGGATTTTATGAAACTTCGTAATCTGATTCTGAGTTTGTCCTTCGTGGCCGCTTCGGCCTTTGGCGCCGACATTGATGGAGCATGGGCTGGCAACTTTGAGTCGCCGAACGGTGCGGTTCCGATCGCCTTCACGTTCAAGGCAGACGGTGCCAAATTCACCGGGACCACCATGGGACCCGACGGAACCGATGTTAAGATCACGGACGGAAAAATCGATGGTAACAACATCACCTTTTCCGAGACCCTTGACTTTGGTGGCATGCCGCTCACCATCGCCTTCAAAGGCGTGATCTCAGGTGCGGACCTGAAGCTGACAGGGGACATTATGGGAATGCCTATTGAGTTCGCCCTGAAAAAAGGTAAATAAGGGGCGAGCTACCCTCGACACTCCGACCCTGCGATAAGGTCTCGGGTCACAGCGCATGGCGCGGAGTGTCGAGGGTTGACTACGGCAGTAATTGCAGCGGCTGGCCGGGCAGCACAAACATCGAGAAGTGCGCCAGCATACGACCTAGAAAGCTGTCGCGTTCCGATACCGTAACCCAAGCAACCTTCTGCGGTTCGTTTGGGTCTTCAAAGAACCCAACGCCGCCGCGAATCAGATGTTTGTCGAAATCGGTATAGGAACTGATGTGCTGGTCGTTCAGGTAGGTGACCAGTTTGTCGTCTTGCACGTTTACGCGAATATGGTAGTCGACTCCGGCCTTGATCGAGAACGGAAGGTTTAGTTGCAGGCGGTCGACTTCACGCCCATTCACCATCGCGTATCGAATCACGCCCGCGTTCGGAACGGAACCCGGTTTTAGAATCACCAGCTTCGTGGCAAAATAATTCCCGCCATCGGACGCACGTACCGCCCAGCTCAAAGTCGTTTTTTCCAGCTGCCCTTGAAATTCCATCTGATAGTTCTGCATGATGGTGGAGCGCTTCCACAATCGCAGCGTCGCCTGGGCACCCGAAATGAAATCATGGTTCTCAAACCGGCCGCTGCCGCTACTGTTGACGCGTAGATTTACGCTGGCCCAATCGGTTAGAGTCGATGCGGCACTTCCCAGACTGCCTCCAGTGAAACTGTGGTGGAGCGTAACTGGTGCCACACCCCTAAGCATGTCGCCTACACTATCCCCAGCCCTTTCGATAATGCCCTGTTTGGCCGACCTCTGCGCGGATACGACCGGGTTGGATGAGAAACTGCCTTGGGGTCCAGGCAGCATGAAAGCCGCAATCACTAAAACAGCGACGCCCAGGAAGGCGAGTTTAGAAGCCGTTCGGCCAGCGCTGCCTCTACCCTTCCGGGCTGCGGCCTTGCCGCGTGAGCGCGCATTGGCCCAGGTCTCCTCGTCCTCCTCATCACGCATAGCTTGTGCGGAGGCGAGACGTGCTTCCTGGCGGTGGTCATTCGAGCAGTATTGGCCGTCCGCTAGGGATCGCCAAAATCCGATCTTCTTACCGCAAAGAAAGCAAAGCATAGCCGGAGCCTTAGTCCAGTACGAATATCCTAATTCTACCAGTTACCTCTTCCATCGAATCCGTACTAAGGTCATAAAGGCTAAGGGGGTTGTGAGCTTTTGAGACCGGTTCTAAGGTATTGACTCTACTGATTTGCATCGACCTGACCATAATTGCCATGTCCCACAATAATCCTCCAGATCGGGCCCCCAAAAACGACGACGAACTGCTTTATGTCCCGATAACAGATGTTCTCGATCTCCACACCGTTTCACCCCGTGACACAAAAATCGCCGTCGAAGAGTATTTGATTGAGGCACGGCTGGCGGGTTTCAAAGCCCTACGGATCATTCACGGGCGGGGAATCGGAGTGCAGCGGGAATTGGTTAGAAAGATACTGGCCGAAACCAAATTCGTAGCCAGTTATCGCGACGCCCCCATGGAAGCCGGAGGCTGGGGCGCAACAACAGTCGATCTGAAATAGTCAGGAAGGCGGCTCGCAGGAAAAGCGCGTAGGCACCGCCTCCGCCTGCAGACGAGCATTAGAAATGGGGACGATGGTTCAGCAAAGTGAAACTGGAATGGAATAAGAAAAGCGGAGTGAGAAAAGTTGAGGCAAGAACCGGCTTGCCTCAACCTAAATAGCAGGCTAACAGCTACTAAAGAAGATTCACTAAGCTCGGCGGCGGCGGACGGCGACCGCGAGACCCAACAGGCCCGATCCCATCAGCGCCATCGTGCCGGGTTCCGGTGCAGCGCTCGCGTTGACTGTAATGCTGAAACTGCTGGGCAGCGTCAGAACTTGCCCATTTGCCATGGAGAGGTCCAGGGAAGCGTTCGAGATGAACAGATTTCCGCCAGGAACAAGCGTACTGAGAATCGTGGTGTTGAACGAGCCCGTGTTAATCGAAAAGCTAGGAATTGATAATCCTTGAATGCTGAGTGTTCCGGTGGCATTCGTCTCGCCTGTCAAGGTTCCGTCGATCGAGATGACCAGGGGCAAGGTAGGATCGAAGCTGGCGGCGAGACTAAAATTCACCACCGTCCCACTACACCCTTCAGAATTTGCGCATGTGATTACCGTGTTCGTAATCGTCGCGGTGTTGGAACCTGGCGTAAAGTTCGTCGCGATCGCCGGGGTGTTTCCGAATACGAAACCGTTCGCATTTTCAGTATTAGCAGTCGCGGTAAAGGAGCTAATGCCACTGACCGGCGTAGCGGACGCGGTGGCAGCGGCTAACGCGCCGCCCATCAAGAGTATAGATAATTTCAATTTCATTGTTAGTTTAAGCCTCTCCAAAATTGCGCGCTTCATATGTAAGCAAGTAGTACTCCCAGAGTATAAGAGAAACCAAAGGACTATTGCAATGGTACCGATGGTCTACCCCCAGGCAAGGAAACGGACTTAGTACCTTTAGCCTTCCCTCTCCTCATTCTCGGCCTCGGCCGCATTCACCTCCATATCCTCCAACTCGTCCGCACCGGCCGCGAATCCCTTCAACAGCTTGATCGAATTTCCGGACCCAAAACCTGCCATCCGCAGCTTGCGATATGCCGATGCCAGATGCTTCGGCTCCGCCAGCAGAGCCTTCAAATCCTTGCCGCGATACTTGCGCCGCAGGAAATCGTCGATCAGCGCCGTCTCATCCACATCCTTATAGGAATCGGCAACCGCCTGTTTCGCGACCGCCGGAGCCACCTTGCGCGAGAGCAGATCCCGCATGACCTTCGCCTGTCCGATCCCCTGATTCTCACGCCGCCAGTCGGCGAACATGCCTGCGAATTTCTCGTCGTTCAAATAACCGAGGTCCTTGAAATAGGCGACGACCTCATCCACATCCGGCTTGTGCGCCGCTTTTCGCAGCAACCGTGTCCGCAACTCGCCAGCCGACTGTGCGCGCGCCGCCATCGCCTGCGCCGCATAATTCATCAGCTCATTGCGCTCCAGCGTTTTCGGCACCCGAGGCTTCCGGGCCGCATTGTAGGGCTTCTTAGTCAGCATGATTTTCGGCCTTCAACTGGTGTCTATTGAACTTTCTATGCGAGTGCTGATCCTACGGGCGTGGGCGATTCCATCGCCGCTGGGATCAGTTCGGTTCAGGACGCTCTATTCGCTCGACCTTGACTACTTCAACTTCAACATTGGAGGCCTCAAGCTTGAGGCCAAGTTGCTCCTGTACCGCCGTGAAAATGTCGGCTCCGTTCTCATCGAAGGGTGCAAAACTTAGGGAGAATTGGAACGTACCGTTGAGTTCCGTAGCATCGACCACTGGTTTTTGAATGAAGGGTATGGTGGAAAGAAACTCAGTGAGTCTGCCCATTGAAACACCTTGTTCGCCGCCGAGTGGAAAGCCGTTGATCACAGCTCGACCGTCCGTTTTTGCCAATGCCGTGCCGACTTGGACGACTTTCGGACCCTTTTTCCCGCGAACAAGCCGATAGCCGCTAACCTTTTGAAGAGAACGAGCAACGCGTAGTTGGAAGCGATCTTCAAAGAGGCCTTGGACCATACGTTTGCAGTCCTTTTCGGCAAGCGGGCTTCGCATAGATGCTTGGATCTCATAACGTTCGCGGACCGTCCACTCAGGGAGACCCTCAAGCTGAAATTGACCCACCTCGAATGCCCAGCTGAGGATGACAGCAAGGGGAGTGTTCGCCATGAACCGTGTGCCATTACACCCGAGTTGCGAGGGTCCCGGCTTCGGAGTGGCGACATGAATCGATGCGACTTCATAAGCGGGCTTAGCGGGCGGTTGGGAAAGCGCGATGGTGGAAGCGAAACAAAGGGCAACTATGAACCGGTACGGCCTGCAAGTTGGCACTCTGAACAAGTTGGCCCAAAGAGAGCTTAGGGGATTTCGCGGAAGATTCAAGCGAAACCAGACGACTTTCTTAGTCAGCATGATTTTCGGACCCCAGCATCTGCCTCCGCAACTGCACCCATTGCGCGAACACAACCGGATTTTCCAACCAAGTCACCATCCATAAAACCATCTCCCGCTTTTCGACGTGCAACTCCCGTTTTCGTCCCGCAAGCTTCGCATGCTCCTTGGCCTCGATTACAATTTTGCGAATCGCTGTACGCCGTGCCCGGTCGGCAGGTTCGTATTCCTCGAACAACCCATTCAGGCTGCGCTCCAAGGTCTCGTACGACTCCTGCCGGACGCCTTCCACCAGTGACGATAGTCCAATCCCCAGCGTTTCAGCCTCGGCGCGCAACAATCGCCGCAAATATCCAGTCGAGATCGGAGTCAGCGCTTGCCGCAGTTCTTCCCACTCGGCTTCACCCAACACCGCAGGGCGACGCTCCGTAAGCAACCGAACCAGCTCAGCGTGCTTTCCCCGTATTGGCTTTGGCATCGGCTTGCATCGCACTCCGATAGTTCTGGACAGCCTTTGCGTGCGCCGCCCCATTCTCCGAAAAAACGTGGCCTCCGCCCTCCGGCTTCGCCACAAAATACAAATACGCGGTCTCAGTCGGATGCAGTGCGGCCTTTAAAGTCGCAGCCCCAGGATTTGCAATCGGACCCGGCGGCAGCCCCGGACTGTGATACGTATTGTACGGACTCTCTCGATCCAAATCCGATTGATAAATCTTGCCTCGATACTTGCCGATCAACAGCGCCGCGTAGATCACCGTGGGATCACACGCCAGATTCATCCCGGTCTTCAACCGATTCGTGAACACACCGGCGACCAACCCCCGTTCCTCCGGAGCACCTGTCTCTTTCTCCACCAAGGACGCCAGCGTCACAGTTTTGCGAATCGGCGCTCGGTTGATCTCCTCCGGTTTGTCAGATGACTTATCCGCCGGTGGCGGTCCAATCAACTTCAACCACTCCTTCCGAAACTGCGCCACCATCATCTTGCACAACTCGGCAGGCGTCGTAATCGTGGACAAGCGATAGGTGGACGGGAACAGATAACCTTCCAGCGTTTCAGCATCCGGGTCCAGATCGCGAATGGGTGTTGGATCGCGCGCCGCATGCAGGAAATCCTCCTCCTTCATGATCCCCTCGACTTCCAACAGCCGAGCAATATCCCAAATGTTGCTGCCCTCCGGCACCGTAAACTCAAAAGTGTAAACGTCGCCCCGCCGGATCCGATCAAATACGTCCGCGACGCTGGCCGCCTTGGTGAACTGGTATTGCCCCGCCTGCAAGTTGGCGCTTCGCATAAGGGCCCGCTCAGCCAGAAACACCCATTCGCTTTGAATCACGCCCGCGTCATGCAACTGATGCGCGATGGCCCGTGTAGACGACCCTCGCGGGATCACCAGCATTCGGTCCTCGCTAAAACCCTTGTACGGCGCACTCAGTGCATACACCCCATAACCAATCGCCGCGCCCGCTACCATCAGCACCACCGCCGCGACCCGAGCCAAAGTTCTGCGTCGCATTATTCTTCCGACCCCGTCATCTCTTCCAACGCTTCTTCTGTTTCTTCATTACGCAGTGCCCGATGATCCAGATAACTCTCCAATAGAATTTGCGCCGCCAACTGATCCACCGCCCGCGCACGCTTCTCAATGCTGATGCCGCTCGACCGCAGCACCCGACCGGCTTCGATGCTGGTCATACGCTCATCCCAGAACTCGACCGGCCGACCGCACCGCGCCGTCAATCGCTCTGAGAAATCGCGCGTATACTCCACCTGTCGCCCTTCATGACCGCTCATGTGCAGCGGATATCCCATCAGGATCAGCCCGACTTCGTGCTCTTCGGCGATGCGATCAATCGCGTCCAAATCAACGCGAATCGTCGACCTCTGTAGCGTCGGCAAACCTTGCGCAGTGATCCCCAACGGGTCGCTCAGCGCCATTCCAATGCGCTTTTTACCCAAGTCGAGCGCCAAAATACGACCTTTCACTGAATTCTCATTGTGATCCACGTCTGTCCAAATTATATTTGTAAGTAGGTGTACGTTCCAACTCCAGCCCCACCCACCGACGCTTCCACACCGCGCAGTTACCGGATCGCGGTTGGTACGCTCGGCGCTGGAGCCAGCGTAGCGCTGCTGTATTACGGCCGCGTCTTATTCATCACTGTCATCATCGCGTTTATCATCGCCTTCCTGCTGGAACCTTTAGTATTGCTGTTCATGCGCATCCGCGTCCCTCGCGGCCCAGCCAGCTTTCTGGTCTGTTCCCTGTGGTTGCTCAGCCTGTATCTAGGCGGACTCGGCGTATTCAACGAAGCGCAGGCAATGGTCGGAGACCTGCCCGCGTACGGCGAGCGCATCAACGTGATTGTGGAAGGTGCCGCCACACGTCTCGAAAAAGTCGAGAAGGATGTTTACCGCACCCTGGTCCCCAAGCGCTTTCAGGATCAGAGCATCGTGCCGGCTCTACCCATCGCGCCACCTCCGCCTAGCCGCGGTAAACGAGCCCCCGATACCCCGGTGCCTCCCGGCCTGCAGCCCGCCAACCAGGTCAGCATACAAGAGGTCCGCATCCACCAGGAACCCACCACGCTCCTGCGCTACGCATATGACTACATGACCTCGGTATATGACGTCCTGCTGATGATCAGCTTCGTCCCGTTCCTGGTCTACTTCATCCTAAGTTGGGGAGACCACCTACGCGCCCGCCTACTCTTTACGCTAGAAGGCGAACCGCGCTACACCACCACCCGAGTCTTAGACAGCGTAGGCAACATCGTCCGAGCCTATGTAGTCGGCAACTTCCTACTGGGCCTAGCGCTAAGCCTGGCCAGCATGATGCTATTCGCCTCAGTGCGGCTGCCGTACTGGCCCTTGATCGGACCCCTAAGCGGCTTCCTCAGCCTGGTCCCGTACCTGGGGATGCCTCTAGCCCTACTGCCCCCACTAATCGCCATCCTGCCGATGTCGACCGAGCCAGCCATCCTCTTGTTCCTAACCGTAAGTGTGGCGCTGCTGCATCTATTCGCCCAGAACTATCTATATCCAAGATTCGTAGGCTCCCGAGTACACCTCAACCCATTGGTAGTAACGCTAGCCCTAATGACCTGGGGCATGCTCTGGGGAGGTATAGGCCTGATCCTAGCCATCCCAATAACCGCGTCCATTAAGGCAGTCTGCGACAACGTAAGCGGCCTGGAGTCCTATGGCCGGTTGTTAGGCGATTGATGTGGCGCACGCCCGAGGCGTGCCGCGTCGAGACTTATCTCGACGCCTCTTGCTAAATTCCGACCATCTGCAGGTTCTCGCGGACCGCACTCTAGTCTCCTGTCCCAATGGTTCGCACGTTAAGTGTTGAGGGGTGAGCGGAGAG
>JBDTUY010000082.1:0-12834 GCA_040007495.1 Acidobacteriota bacterium
TGACGGTATACCTGATCCTGAGCCGCCTGGAATATCTGAAGAGCGAATCGCAGATGGAAAGCGTACTGTCGCGCGAATCCAGCTTCATGTTCAACAACCTGATCCTGCTGGCCAGCTGTTTCGCGATCCTGTGGGGCACCCTGTTCCCGGTAATCACAGAAGCAGTGATGGGCGAGAAGATCAGCGTCGACAAGCCGTTCTTTGACCGCGTAAATATTCCGATTGCGCTGTTCCTATTACTTCTCACAGGCATCGGTCCGTTGATCGCATGGCGACGCAGTTCGTGGGAAAGTCTGGTGAAAGCGTTCCGCTGGCCCGCGATTATGGGGATGCTGGTCGCGGGCGGTCTGATTGCCTCCGGCATGCGGCACGTCTATGCGCTGATGTCCTTCGGCCTAAGCGCCTTTGTGCTGACCAGCATCGCACTGGAGTTCTGGAAAGGCTCACGCCAAGTCAGCTCTAAGGATCATATCAACCTGTTGCGCGCCATGATCGAACTGACGCATCGCAACACCCGTCGCTACGGCGGCTATCTGGTGCATGTCGGCATCGTGATCATGTTCATCGGCTACACCGGCGCGGCGTTCAACATCGACAAGACAGCTGAACTACCCCAGGGCGGAAACCTGCAACTGGGCGCGTACAACATCAAGATCACTGGCTACGAAGAAGGTGAAAACACCAACTATCGTTGGGATCGCCTGAAGATCGATCTTTCCAAGAACGGCGAGTTCCTGGACACCGTCCACCCGGAACGCCGATTCTACATCGCATCCAAGACGCCGACCACTGACGTAGCCCTGCGGCGTCGTTTGAATGAGGACGTTTATATCAACTTCGCGGGCACGGGTACGGGCCAGAACGTGATCATTCAAGCCTACGTATTCCCGTTGGTCACCTGGATCTGGCTCGGGTTCATGGTCGTGCTATTCGGTACGTTCGTCTGTCTGGTTCCAGATAAACGCAAGCTGGTTTGGGCCCGGACCGACGTGGTGGAAGTGAAGGACAAGCAAACGGTGGGGACCCATGCGAAAGTTTAAATCTATACTTCTAGTCGTCTTGATGGCCGTGTTTTGCGTGGCGCAATCGGCCAATGAATATGAGGCACCTGGCGTCACTCATATTGCTGGAATGCTGAATTGCAGTTGCGGCTGCCATCTCAACATGGCGTGCGTGATGCCGCCTAGCGGCGTCTGCGGCATGTGCCGCGATAACAAGATCCGCATCGCCAAGATGATGGCGTCCGGCATGAGCGAAAAGCAGATCCTGGATCAATACGTCGCCGAACAGGGCAAGACGGTCTTAGTCGTGTCTCCCGGTATTGGCGGATTCGCTGGACCTTACATCGCCTTGGGCCTGGGTCTGGGTGCTGTTCTATTGGTCATCCGGCGCTACAAAGGTCTGAAGCCCGCGCCCGCCGTGGTCCCTGCCGACGACGCGGAACTAGCGCGGTATCATGATCAGATTGAGAAAGATCTTGAGAAGTTGGGCTAAGGCCCCGCTTCCCGCGCTCGATCTCCATACCATCAAAGAATGATTTTGCTTGTAGCCGCCGTCCTGCTGGTCGCCATCACGGTGGGTTTCACATTGTCCATCCGCGCCAGCGATATGGTGCCGGTCCCTCCGGTGTCGCCCGTGCGGCATCTGGAAGACCGCCGCGCCGTGATCTATGAAAACCTGCGCGACCTGCAGTTTGAATATCTGGTCGGCAAGCTATCCGACGCCGACTATCAACAGACCAAGCTCGGTCTGCAAAAGGAATTGGCTGGTGTGCTGGCAGAAATTGATCGCGTGAAGAAGGGCGGACCCGAGCGCCTGGCTACACTGGCTGCAGAAGCGGCAGAAGCCGCAGAAGCTCCCACAGTGGATGCGCCTGCAACCGATGCGGTCGCCAAGCCTGCCGTCGAGGATGGCGCGACCCTCTGCCCCCACTGTGGAGCGACCTTCGCCAACCCCATGAAATTCTGCGGAGAATGCGGAAAGGCCATGTCATGAGCATTCAACGTGGCGCACGCACTCCTGCGTGCCGCGTCGAGACTCTTCTCGACGCCTTTAGCAGAACAATCACAATCTCAAGAGGCCTCGACACGTGTGTCGATCCGGCAAACAAAAGTGCGCGCGCCACATCGAGCGGCATCTCTTGGAGTCGAGTCTTCGCAACCGCAGCCTTCTGTCTCCTGACTCCTGTCTCCTGTCTCCTAGCCGAAGTCCAGGGCGTTGTCATGAACAATACCAGTGGGACACCGCAAGCCGGAGTGAAAATCAACGTCGTCCAGCCAGGTGCCGACGGCATGAAGCAACTCGGATCGACAACTTCAATCGCGAATGGCACCTTCACCGTCGATGCGACACCCAGCCGCACTGGACCTGCGCTGATCCAGAGCATCTTCGGCGGCGTCACCTATACAACCATTCTGCCTCCCGGTACGCCGACCAATGGCGTCAATGTATCGGTGTACGACGCGACCGACAAGCCACCCGAGGGCATGAAGACCCAGCACCTGATCCTGTTGGAGCCTGGTCCTGAAAAGCTCGAAATCAGCGAGACCTTCTTCACCACCAACGAATCAAAGCTTGCATATCAGGACGAAAAAAATGGCTCCGTGCGATTCTATTTACCCCCAGGCGCGCCCGAGAATTTGAGTGTCACGATCGATTCCACCGGTGTCCCGATCCAGCGTCCTGTTGAGAAGGCTGGCGGCGGTCTGTTCAAAATCAACTACCCTTTGAAACCGGGCGAGACGCGCTTTGACCTGCACTATGCGGTTCCCGCGACCGCCGAATTCGTGGGAAAGGTCCTCACCACCGATCCTCCGACGCGTCTGGTCACACCGACCTCCGTCACGTTATCCGGCGACGGATTGGCGGACCTGGGACAGGAAACGCAGACCGGAGCTCGCGTCTACGCTGTCAGCGGCAATAGCTTCAAAGTGACTATCTCCGGCGTGGGCGCGATTCGCGCGGACGTTTCATCATCAGATGAGGAGAGCGGCGCGCCAAAATGCTGCGACGAAGTTCCGCCGCGGATTTATACCCAAGAGGTTCTCGGCATTGCGGTCAAGTTCTGGATTCTCGCTCTCGCGGGCATGATGCTGCTATTCGGCGGCACCGTTCTCTATCGTCGCGGCAAGGCGTAATCGACACATGGAGGCGACCGGCAACGCTCTCGATGTCAACGGCGTATGGAAATACTTCGGCGACTTCCCCGCTCTGAATAACGTCAGCTTCCACGTCGCGCCTGGGTCGGTAGTCGCTCTGTTGGGCCGCAACGGCGCTGGCAAGACCACTCTGCTGCGTATCCTCGCCGGTCTATCGCAACCTTCGCAAGGTACCGTCAAGGTGCATGGAGCCGAAGCCCGCAAAGAAGTTACTCGACGCCGGATCGGCGTGCTCGGCCACAGCATCTCCATCTACGACGAGTTATCCGCGCATGAAAACCTGCTGATGTTCGGACGACTCTATGGCATCAAGCAGCCTGCGAAGCGTGCCGACGAAATGCTGGAGAAAGTCGGCTTAGGGCGGGTTCGCGACGGTCTGGCTCGCGAGTTTTCGCGTGGGATGCGACAGCGCCTGGCAGTCGCCCGAGCATTCCTACATGACCCGGAACTGCTGTTACTTGATGAACCCTTTACGTCGTTAGACGACAAAGCAATCGCAGTGCTTCAATCGATGCTCGCCGAAATGCGCCAACGCGGTCGCACCATCGTCATGTCGACGCATCAACTGCGCGAAGCGATGGAGCTATCCACACACATCGCGTTTCTACAGCGCGGCCAGATTGCGTATGCAGGCGAACGTCAACAGGAAATGTTGGACGATGCCGGCTGGCTGTACCGGACGTACGGAGATATTTGATGCTCCAAACGTACTTGAGCCAAGTCTGGACCATCTTTTCCAAGGATCTCCGCGCGGAGTTGCGCACCAAAGAAGCCTTGAACGCATCACTCGCGTTTTCGGTCGTGATCCTGCTGCTGTTGAGTTTTGCCTTTGAAGCGTCTGAGCAGTCGACCAGTATTTCGGGCGGGCTGCTGTGGCTCGCCTATTCCTTCGCTGGAGCGCTAGCACTCAACCGGAGCTTCGCCCGCGAGCTGCAGAACGATTGCCTGGACGCCTTGATAGCATCACCAGCCCCGTCCAGTGCATTATTTCTCGGCAAGGCGCTCGCGAACTATGCGCTCCTGCTCGTAGTAGAGTTGATCGCACTCGGCGTGTTCATTATCTTCTACGACGCGCATCTTAGTGGGAATTTCCTCCCTCTGTTTGGCGTCATGCTATTGGCCACTTGGGCGATGGTGGTGATCGGAACATTGTTCAGCGCATTGACAGTAAATCTGCACATGCGCGAACTGATGCTGCCAGTGTTAGTGTATCCGTTGTTGATCCCGGCGCTGATGGCGGCCATGCTGCTGACCAGTACGCTGCTGTCGGGAGAGGCAATTACAGGCGACAATTGGATTTGGGTCCGCGTCCTGGTTGCCTTCGACATCGTGTTTACGGCGCTGGGCGTGGTATTCATAGATACTGTTTTAGTGGGTTAGACATCCTTAACATGCGCGACTATTTTCTCTACGGATTCGCGGCCATCGCGGCCATGCTGCTGACCTGGAATCTGCATCATATCTTTATCGATTTGCCGCCGGTGATTCAGAACGTCGGCGCGTACAAGATCGTGTACATGCACGTCTCCATCATTCTGGCCAGTTTCATCGGCTTTTTTGTCTCCTTGGCCGCAAGCTCGATCTATCTGGCGACCGGGAATCTGAAATACGATGCGTTCGCGGCGGGTGTCACCGAAGTCGCCGTGGTTTACGCGACCGCAGGCCTCGCACTGGGCAGCTTGTGGGGACGCTTCGCCTGGGGCATCTGGTGGACCTGGGATGCTCGCCTGACTTCAATGCTGATCTGCTGGTTGATGTACCTCGGTTATTTGATGCTGCGGCAGGCGATTCCGGAACCGACCGAACGGGCACGCCTGTGCGCGGTCTTGTCGATCTTCGGCGGCGTCGGCGTAACCTTCGTCTACAAGTCGATCGAATGGTATCGTACGCAGCACCCAGCCCCTGTGCTCAGTTTCCGCCAAGGCGCGGGCGGTATGGGACCTGGCCTTGAGACGCCGATCTATTGGAACTTGTTGGCGCTGCTGTTCCTGGGCACGGCGATGATCATGGTCCGGATGCGGCAAGAACAAGTTTCACGCGAGATCGATGCGCTACGACGAATAGCCCACAGCCACGCTGCCTAGGTCGGATGGAGTATCGTCGTTAAGAGAAAGACGTTCAATGGACCCCAGAGAATATAGCTACGTTGCCTACGCATACATTACCGCCTGGGTGATCGTGATTGCCTACGTTGTCTCCCTATCGTTCCGCGACCGTAAGCTACGGCAGGAGCTTGACCGCGTGCGCCGTATGGTCGAGAAAAGCTAGCGCGATCCTCACCGCCCGAGGCTGATAGTCTGGTGGAATGAAAGCCATTCTCGGTTTCTTTCTTCTTTCATCATTCGCATTCGCCGAAGTCCATACGCTTACCCTCCGCCAAGCCCTCGACCGAGCTTTGGAGCAGAACCCCGACGTTCTAATAAGCCGCCTGGATGAGAATAAGGCCCGCTCGCAAGTCTCCATCGCAAAGGATCCGTATTCCTTCAAAGCCGGTGTCGGCAGCGGTGGGGCCTACACCTATGGCGTCCCTAGCTCGATCAATGGCAACGCCCCTTCCGTCTTCCGAGCGCAAGGCAGCATGACACTCTTCGATCGACCGCAGAGCTATCGCGTCGCGCAAGCCAGCGAGAACGTGCGCGGTGCATCTATCGATATCTCAATCCGCCAGGAAGAAATCGCTTATCGCGTATATGCGGCCTTCCTCGACGCCGAGCTCGCGGCTCGCAACGCGCAGGTCGCCGAGCAACTGATCTCCAATCTCAAAGAAGTGAAGAGCTATCACGAGGCGCGAGTCGCAGAAGGCCGCGAACACGATCTCACGATTAAGCAAGCCAACTTGGACATCCTGCGGGCTGATAAGACCGTTCGAGATCTGAAGGCAGCGCAGGATTCTGCGGAGACTTCGTTGGGCCAGTTGCTCGCCTACGCTCCCGGAGATCAGGTCCATCCTGCACTGGAAAGCCGCGGTTTGTTGACCGTCCCCGAGTCGCAGACTGCAATGGCGCAGGCCATTGCCGCGAATCTCGACATCCGACGCATGGAGTCGAATATCCAAGCCAAACTGCTCGAAGTGAAAAGCTTCGATGCGGGCTGGCTACCGAAGGTCAATCTAATATCCGACTATTCGTTGCTCTCCAAGTTCAACAACTTCGACACTTTCTATAAGAAGTTCCAGCGGAATAACTTTCAGATCGGTGCATCCATCGAATTGCCGCTGTTTCAAGGCCGCGCGACAGGTGCCGGTCGGTCACAGGCCGAAGACGATATTGCGAAGATGCGCATCGAAATCGACCGCACACGCAGCCGCATTACCGCCGATTTGAAGCTCGCGTATTCAGACGTGGATCGCTCAGAAGGCGACCGTCAGCTCGCGCGGGAGGATTTGAATTTGGCCGGGGATAAGATCAAGCTCGACTTGGCCGACTACGAAGAAGGTCGCGTTCCCATGGCAGTGGTGGAAGCATCACGCGCCATCGAACAACAGAAGTGGATTGCCTACTATGCTGCTCAGAAAGACGTAGAGTTGGCCCGATTGAATATCCTGCGGACCACAGGCGGCATGCTGGCTTCGTTGAAGTAGAGTGCAGCGTGAATGCCGCTAGGCCATGACCTTCGCAAGCGCCTGCGGTTGCTTATCCGGCGCTGCTTGGGCGGCAGCTGGCTTTGCGACCTCAACCGCACTTTGTGCAGTATGCTCGGCAGATAAGCCAGGACGCGGAGGCATCCGCAATCGAAGGGTCGGTTCCGGACGTTGATACGACGAGGAGAGCACCCCTGGCACCATTTCCGGCTGAGTCGATGAATCGATACGCGTTGGCTTGGTCGGCGGTGCCAGACATTTTTCGATCTCCTCGCAGATCTCGTCCATGCTCTGTGGTCTTTGGGCCAACTGCTTGTTGGTGCAGCGCGCAAAGAGCTCCTGCACAACCTGTGGCACCCCAGCAGCCGTCCACGGTTCCTCGTTCAACGGATCGTAGAGGATGTGATGAAAGATCTCGTCGACTGTCTTGCCGGGCACCGGACGCTCGCCGGTGAACAGTTCGTACGCCATCAATCCAAACGCATAGATGTCGGTAAGGTTGGTTGGTTCACGGCCCAGCACCTGTTCCGGAGCCATATAGAAGGGTGTCCCGATCGCGGTCGCACCGGCCTCTGATGCAGCACCACTCTGAGCTTCCGCAGAAATCGACTTCGCGACCCCAAAATCCATCAACCGGACCTTGCCCCCGCGTTCCATGTGCAGATTCTCGGGCTTTATGTCGCGATGAACAATCTGACGGGAATGGACATACGCCAACGCCTTGGCACCCTGCAGCGCAATTCGCAACTTTTGCGCGGTACTACCGGTCCGCTTGTCCTGAATCGTTTTGCGAAGACTCTCACCCTCCACATATTCCAGGACCATGTAAGGTCGGGGTGCCTCGTCTTCGCGACACTCTTCCCCAAAATCCAGAATCCGGATGATATTTTCGTGTTCCAGTAGTGCTGCGATGCGAGCTTCCTGCAGAAATTTGCCCCGAGCCTCGGCGTCGATCAACGCCTGCTCCGTCATCACTTTCACAGCCACCGTACGCTGCAAAACAGGATCGATCGCACGATACACATGCGACATGCCGCCGCCCAGAAATGCATCGATCTTGTACTTCCCTACCCTCGTGGGGTGTTGCATAAGCGATGACGGATAAGGCTCCGTCCCTTATGATGATCGGTGTCTTAGGCCAAAGCCTTTATACAGTTACCGCTTATACCCTATCTTTCTGAGGAATAATTTACGGCCTTCGGCCTCTTCCTCGGTCTCCACGCCCTTAGGAGAGCTGCCGTCAATCACCCCTAGAATCCCTCGACCCTGCTCGGATTCCACCACAATCACCTGTACCGGATTGGCCGTCGCACAGAAGATCGTGACCACTTCCGCCACTTCTCGAATTCTACCTAAGACATTGATAGGAAAGCCTTCTTTCATCACGACGATGAAACTGTGCCCCGCCCCCACCGCTTGTGCATTGCGCGCGGCGACTTGCTTTAATGCAGCATCGTTTCCGTCTACCCGCGTCAGGCACGGCCCCGAGGCCTCATTGAACGCCACGCCGAATTTCATCTGAGGCACTGCCGTCACAATTGCCTCATAAATATCTTCCACCGTCTTGATAAAGTGGCTCTGGCCAAGAATGATATTCGAGTTTTCAGGGATTTCCAGCGCGACAAGTTTCAGGTCCATTCCCCTCACTATAAACCCTGCCAACTTTCGTTGGGGGCCTTCTCCACACTCTCAATAACCAAAGTCGGGACCGACGCTTTCTGCTTGTCCAACCGCAAACCCATACGGCCTACACTGGCGAGAATCGCGCCGCCTGGTCGCCGTTCGTCAACTGCGACAACTGAGCCTGTGCTTCCGGTGGTAGCATGCCCATCTTGTTCATCATCCCCATCAAGTCGGCCCTCGACATATCCAGTCCGACCTGGAACGAACCGCTCAAGCCCGGAAGTTCGGCCCGGAAGTTCGGGAAGTTCGCGAAGTTCGGGGTCAAAGACCTCAACTCCTTATCTGTTCTGCCGCTTACCTCATCCCGCTATAATCTTTCTCGAATGGGTGCAGATTTATCGTGGGCCGCATGGTGACCGGTAAGCCGCTCGGTCAGGTGTCGTTTCAGGAACATGTCCAGTTGCTGCGACTTTTTCTGACGCATCGCGAAGCTATCATCGAGGGCATCGAGGCTATTCTGAACGCCCAGCGAAAGCCGGTCGCGTACCTGCAGGACCGCGATCTTTTGACCCGCCATTTTGAGGATTGCTTCTTTGCCCGCACGGTAGTTTCCGCCAGCCAGGCTCGTCTCAGCGGCCAATTGGAAACAGCGCATTGGGCCGACGGCTTCAAGCCTCGACCGGTTCACCATCTGCATAACGACCTGATCCATCCATCGGAAATGATGATTCGCGGCTTTCATTTCTGGCAGCAGACGCGCTGGCCGGGCCGCAACGGTCGAGTGCACTTCGCGCACACGCTGTTCAACTTGAATGTACTCCGGTGTCTTGAATTCCTGAGTATGCGGCTTTGGGATGAAGGGCGGGATGACGACCCGAGCAGCGCCGGCGGAAGGCTCGTAGAAATTCAAAGCGTGCTCAATGAGCTGTGGAGAAGCTCACCTACCGATCAGCCCGTGTTCGTGCGCGATGCGCGCTGGCTGATTCCCTTGGCGCTGAGCCTGATTACCGATGATTTGGCTCCTTATTTCGATGTCGCCCGGCAGGTCGCAGAGACGCTTCCGGAAGCGGATGTGCTCGAAATCCAGAAGGCCCATGCTCGAATGCTGGGCGGGCATCTGACCTCGCAGATTCGTCACTACTGCGTAAGGGATGGTGTGTCGATCAGCGATCCGAGCGTCGTAGTTGGTACGCGCACGGCCAATGCGCTCGATTTGGCGCTGCTGGTGCAGGATCTCGTGGGGCTGCTCAAGGCCTATGAAGGCACCTTACAAAGCGGCAATGAGCGGATGCGGCGCGACCTGGCGGGAGCCATCTTTCAGGGCATATCTCCCGATCCCGAGCTGTTCTTGAATCGAGTCGACATGTTGAGTGCCTACACCATGATCGAACACGTGTTCATCGCCACGGACGCTGAGAGACATGTCGCCTATTCGCCCCTGGGACAGCGGCATGTGCAGCTCCTACGAGAGTACGTCGCACTGATTGACCGCTTGATCAAGCCGCTGCGCGACGATTTCCCACGATTCAGACCGGTTGATGGCGGTTATTCTCCCTACGGAGTTATGTTTGGATTGCCGTCCAGTTTGATCGAACACATGGCGCTCAAAACCTTGCAGCGCGATGTCGAAACACGGTTCAGCCTGGAGGATGTGTTTGACGATCAGGACGCCAGCGCGGCAAAGCTCGCCTGGGTGGACGGCTGGCGGAAATTGCCCCACATCAACCCCGAAATACAACAATTGTACGAGTACCCACAGCAGTTCGCCGAAGACATTTACAACCGTATAGCCGACGCTCTCACTCGGCACGAGGCGGGCGACCGTCCCACAACTGGGTGCCTATATATCTTGTCCGGGGACGAGCCTGAGTCGAACGCCCCCGCAATTGCAGAACTGCCGACCCGTTACCTCGTGTCCTCAGACGAGCATTCCGTCGCCGCGAACAAGGCTGAGTCTTACGATCTGTCGCAACTGCTGTACGAGCGGCGCGAAGGACATTTCCTGGTGAGTTACGAGACGCCAGGCGGATGGATGGCGATCAAGAAGGACTTGCTGACGGAGGTGCTTGGAGTGGGCCGCGATACCAGGATTGGCGGGTTGCCGCAGAATGCAGCTCAGGTGTTGAGGCTCATGTACAACCATTTGGTGATACCGGAGAACGTGGCGGGTTAGTCGCGGCCGCCATAGCGAGCGGGGGTTACTTCGCCCCGATCTTGCCTAGCGAAAAGTCGATGATGAAGCGGGTGGACAGGTACAGCCGAGGCTCGATTGACGAGACGACAACGTACTCACTCTCGTTTGAGTGTGCTCCATACATGCGCAGTCCCATGCCCTCAAGAATCGGCGCGTTGGTCTTGAGCGCGGCGAACGCGGCGTCGGTTCCGCCTCCCGGAGATTTCGTGGCGAGGTCCAATTTGCCGCCAATCTCAGCGTAGATCTTTTGCGCATATTCGGCAAAGGGCAACGACTGCTTGCGGACCGGCATTGCAGGATACATGCGCTCGAATCGAACATCCACGGTTGTATCCGGAATCAGCTGTTTTTTGATCTTCTCTCGAATCGCATTCTCCAGGCCGGCGAAGTTCGTATCGTCGTCGGCGCGCATATCTCCGACACTCCTCGCATCTTCCGGAATCGCGTTGGAAACGCTGCCTGCGCTGGCCAGCGTCCAATTCAACTTTACTCCCAAGCTCGGGTTCGACATGTCTTGCATCTGGAGCACCTGATGCGCCAGCTCATATAGCGCGTTGCGGCCTTGCTCCGGTGCCGCTCCCGCGTGCGATGCACGCCCTTTCACCGTAAGCAACGCGATCTCAACGCCGGTGGTGGCAAGCCGAATATCATCGCCGGGTACGCGGCATCCCTCATACGAAACGATCAGATCGTGGTTGGAGGCCAAAGACGTAATCAAGTCTCGTTCGGCATTGGAGCCGATCTCCTCATCCGGACTGATCAGCACCGTGATCAAGCCGTACTGGTCGAACGCGAGCTTCTTGAGCGCCGCGAGCACGTGCAGGATCACCGCCACGCCATGTTTGTCATCACCGATCCCCAGGCCGTAGGCCCGATCCCCATCGATGCGAAACGGCTGCTTCGCCAGCATCCCTTTTGCGTACACCGTGTCCATGTGCGCCAGCAGCAGTATTCGCTTC
Organism: Acidobacteriota bacterium; assembly: GCA_040007495.1. GTDB lineage: Bacteria > Acidobacteriota > Terriglobia > Bryobacterales > Bryobacteraceae > Palsa-187. The sequence continues at coordinate 11,515 of JBDTUY010000082.1, forward strand.
GTGCCTTTGCCACGAAAACGCGCTACTACCGTGTCAGCCAGCCGTTCGGGAGTGTTTTGAAACCGTGGATATCCGGTCGCTGGAGGGACCTTCTCTACCTCGCCGCCCAACGTTCGTAGCCGGTCCGCGACTAGATTGCCAATTCGCGTAACGCCAGCGAAATCGCTCGATCCTGACTCGATCGACACCAGATCCTTTAGCGTGTCTAGAAGAGGTTGCTTCTCAGCTTGTACGATCTTGCGGACTGAAGCAGCATCCTGCGCCCACGCAAGTGGGAGAAACAAGTAGCCAGCCAGTATCGTTATTCGTCGCATTGGGATCCTATTCTAGCCGTATAGACGTGTGTTTGTGGGCTCCAGTCGAATCGAGTTTGCAACGAACGATTGCGAGTAGAAATTGCAAGGTTCTTGAACAGACCCTGCCCTGCCACGGCATGGTGCAAGCCCGGCACATGCCGTGGCAGAGGTCAGCGAGACGTGCTTAAATCAAGAACATGTCCAAAATGAAACTTTTCGCTTTAGTGACTTTGTCCGCCGCGTGTTTGTGTGCCCAACCTGGTCAAGGCAAGACGGGCCAAGGCAAGGGGGGGCAAGGCAAGGGTCCTGCTCCTGCCGCTGCAAAGCCGGTTCCGCCTCAAGACGTCACCAGCACAGCGATTCCGGGTGTGATCGCCGCTGGGCAGAAGTGGAAGATGGCATGGCAGGGCGAAGCGACTGCGGACGGCATGGTTGCCACCGACGACGGCGGGCTGATGTTCGCGCAGGAGCAGTCGAACCGCATCCTGAAGATAGATGACAAAGACAACCTGACAATTTTCAGCGCAATTTCGCATGGACCCGGCGCATTGTCGATCGGGGCCAACGGGGCGATCTACGCCGTGGAACGCAGTTGCACCGACCCTGATGCGGTGAAGCGCGCCACCTGCACGGAGCTGACGGACATCGCGGTGCTGACGCCGGAACGCAAGATCTTGGCCGACAAGATGGCCGACGGCGCTGGGTTGGGGCGCATTAACGATCTCTCGGTCGCGAAGAACGGTTGGATATATTTCACGGGCACTGGAGCGCTGGCAATGGACCCGTCGGGCAAGGTGACCCGCATCGATCAAGGTCTCCGCACCAACGGAATCATTCTCAGCGCCGATGAGAAGCAGTTGTTCGTTACCAACGGTGGCGCCATCGCCGTGTTCGACATCGGGACGGATGGGAAAGCGTCGAATCAGCGCGAGTTCGGCAAGCTGGAGGGGACGGGCGCGAACGGCGACGGCATCGCGATCGATGCGGAAGGCCGCCTTTATGTGACCGTAAATGCTGGTTCGAT
>JBDTUY010000083.1:0-12702 GCA_040007495.1 Acidobacteriota bacterium
TTAGACGAACCCACCGCCACTTACGTTACGTTCTTCTGGGACAGGAGACTAGCACCTCGCGGTAGTGGGCTTTTAGTAGCGAAACAGCAAAAGTCTAATCGCGAACGATGTCGAACTTTTGACTTCTGAGAGCTTGATATGACGTGATCTTGACCTCATACCTGTCTCGGAAAAATGGCGCATTAAGTGCTAGCATCACAAGGCATGCAAACCATAGCTCTGCCCGAGCCCCTGGCTGAGGCCCGGCAGCTGATCGATTCTGGTAAATACCGGATTCTTTCGCTGGATATCTTCGACACCACGGTTTGGCGAACCTTTCCGACGCCTTCAGATCTGTTCTACGCCCTGGGTCAAAAGTTGTTGAATAAAGGGACTTTCTATTCGTCTGCCTCCGCGGCCAGCTTCGTTACCGAGCGCGTGGAGGCGGAGCGCCAAAGCCGTGAACAATGGGGTCAAAATGGCGAGGTGACACTCGCGGAAATCTATCGCTGCTTCCCGCGTGGCTACCTGCGACAAGGCACGATCGACGACATGATAGCCGAGGAACTGGCATTAGAACGTCAATCCACTTTTGCTGATGTCGAGATTGTGGCTCTGATCGACTATGCGTCGGCTCATAGGCTGCAGATCGCCTTTGTGTCCGACACATATTTCGAACAACAGCATCTGCAGTCGATCCTTCCCCGCACTGCCGCGTACCTCATCGCCTCTAGCTTCTTTCGTCGCCCGAAGGTGCAAGGACTTCACACCGAATTGCTAAATCGCGCAAAGGTGAGGGCCGGTGCGGTGCTGCACATCGGCGATAACTACGACGCGGATGTCACTGGGCCTTCCAAACTCGGCGTAAAGACCCTTTGGCGACCCAGATTTCCGCAGCCTCTGGAAGCCGCAGTCCGTGCAGAACTCCCCGCGACACGAACCGAAAGGGCCGCCTACTTTGGGAGCGTTGCCGGCGATGCGGGATTGAACGCCGTGCGGGCGCAGGCGGTTACACTCCAGAGCAATTGGGAGGATCCACTTCGCAGTTGGGGCGCGCTTTTCCTTGGACCTGTGATCGCGGGCTTTGGCAAATGGGTAGGCGAGCGGTGCCACGCCGAAGGCATCACAGCGGCGCTATGCCTGATGCGAGAGGGTAAAATTCTAAAACGCGTTTTGGATGGCGGCGGCACCGGCCTTCGTGCTGATGAGTTTTACACCTCTCGGTTTGCCTTAATCAAGGCTTCGATTTTCAGCGGCGAAATTGCGGAGTTCGGGCGGTACCTGGCCCGTCCCAATCCTACACAAGTGCAGGAACTGCTTGGCCCGCTCCGCATTGAATGTTCAGAAATAGGTCTCAACCCAGACGATCAAATATCCGCGTCGAACGCTCACCGGGTTGCGGATCGGATCGCCAATACGCCGGCTGCCCGGAAAAAAGCTGTTGAGGCATCCGCGGCCGCTCGGCACAATTTCCTTGTGTATTTAAAGGCCAAGTTCCCCGATTTGCCACAGCGCGTCGCCGTGGTGGACCTCGGTTACTCGGGGACCATCCAGAACTGTCTGCAGGAGATTTTCGACCACGAAGGCATTGCCTGCAGGACCCACGGACTCTATTTTGTGACGGGTGGCGGCATCCGCAAGCTACAGGCCAAAGGCACATCCGCAGAGGGCTTTCTGGCCGAAAACGGTCAGCCTCTGGCGATTGCCCACTCCTTCATGCGCTCCCCCGAATTGATCGAGCAGTGCCTGATGTGTTCGCTTGGCTCCACGGTTGGATACAGCGAAGCCGGAGTTCCCGAACTTGGGGTCCAACATCTGCCCGAGCTGCAGCTCACCGAAATTGAACGCGTTCAGACGGGACTGATGAGCTTTACGGATCTGTTCACGCAATCCGCGACCCTGCGCGCTGCGGACACGGCCTTGCTGCGACCCTTTCTGGAGAACATTCTGGTGCGTGCCCTGACAATGCCGGTTCCGGCCGAACTGAAATCGTTCGGACACTGGGTGCACGACGAAAATTTCGGGTCGTCCCGTACGCGCGGACTGATCGATACCGATCTCGACCCGCAATATCTGCACCATGCCTCCGTCCATCAGCTTGCCAGTCTGGCGAACAACGTCTCGTATTGGATTTTTGGCGCAGCTCGCAATCACCATCCCGTGGTTGGGGAGGCGGTGCGGAGCGTTTTCCTGCGAAAAACCGAGCCGGAAGCGTTCCAGTGCCCCGAAGAGCAGCGCATTCTTTACTTTTTCTGGAATGACGGGGAAGCCCACCGCGCGGATGCCACATATCAACTTTCGAGCCGTCGGACCGCGTGGAATCGCTTCACGCTGGAGGTGCGGCAAGCGAACTTGCTGGAAGTCGGCTTTTCGTTTGGTGCACCCGGCGACGTGATTCAGGTAAGTGGGATTGTACTGCGCCTTCAACGTCCAGGGCGTCCGGTGGAAATTATTCGTCAGCCACTCTCCGATCTGAAAACCTTCGGCCTTGAATCCTTGCATGGCTCGCAGACTGCATATCTGGTGAAAGAGACTGCAGGCGTCGTCTCAGCGGTGGATAGCATAAGGGACTTTACGGGAACCGTGCAGATCGACCTTTTGTTCGCGCACATGCCGACGGGGGAACTATGTCTCTCTTAATTCATTCGATGGCGGATCTGTCCGACATCATTTTTCCGGTGCTGAAGCTCGCCGGCTGTCGCACGATTACCGAAATCGGTTCGGAATCGGGAGGCATGACAGCACGATTACTGCAGTATGTCAGCGAAAAAGGGGGCTGGATGACCAGCATTGATCCCGCGCCGTCGGCTGAGGCGGAGGCGCTGCTGAACTCGACGCCCTTCGGCTGCTTGTACCGCGACGTCAGTCTGAACGCCCTCCCGTTATGCCCGCCGACTGACGCTTATATCGTCGATGGAGATCATAACTATTTCACGGTTTTGCAGGAATTGCTCCGGATCGAGCAGCTGCAGATGCGGCAACAAAAACCGTTCCTGGCGCTGTTGCACGATGTCGGCTGGCCCTGTGCCTATCGGGATCTTTACTACAACCCGAAATTGATACCGGATGAATGGCGCCACCCCTTTAGCTGGGACCGAGGCCTCGCATTAGATAATCCCGGCACCATCGAAGGCGGATTTCGGGGCTGCGGCCAGTGGGCGTGCGGTGAGCAGGAAGGAGGGGAACATAACGGAGTCCTGAAAGCGGCCGAAGATCTCATCGAGGCTCGGGACGGCGCGCTTAGCCTCGCGGTTATTCCGGCAATCTTTGGACTGGGCGTCATGTATTCAACTTCCGCTCCATGGAGCGGTGAGCTTCGCGATTTCCTTGCGCCCTATGACCGCAATCCTCTACTGGAAAAGCTGGAGCGCAACAGATTAAAGAATTATCTGCGGGTAATTGAATTGCAAGATTCCGCGAGCCATACATCCAGGGAAATTGAACCCGCCTATGCTGACTGAAATTAAGCCGATCCAAAACATGAATGGAAGCGCCTGCGACAGTCAGGAGAAAGTGATCGAGGCGGAGCAGTACCTCGCGGAAGGCAAATGGCGCAAGGCAGAAAAACTCGGTGAAGAGGTTTGGCGAGCTCGGGATCAGGGTGACGCCGCCGCTGCGGGTTTACTGGGCAGGGTCTACAGCGAGTCGGGCCAGCAAAACCGGGCCGCAGAATGGTTCCAAAAGGCGGTGGCACTGGATCCGGCCGATTCGTCGCATTGGTTCCACTTGGCGCTTACTCTTAAGGACCGAGATTGGAAGGCGTGCGCCCAGGCCTGGCTTGCCGGCCTGCAGATCGACCCGTCGCGCCTGGAGGCTCACCTTGGGCTGGCCGACGCATTAATGTCCCTGGAGTTATATGATTCCGCTTTAATCGCGGCGCGGCAGGCGCTATTGGTAGACCCCGCCTCTCGCGAGGCTTTCGATAAACTCGGCAATGCGGCTGAACAAATGGGGGATCGCGCCCTGGCGATTGAGGCGTACACCAAAAGTCTGGCGTTGCATCGTGATTCGCCCCAGATCTCGCGCGGGCTAGCGGCGATTCATAAGGCGGAAGGCAATCCCGATCTTGCGAGTAAGATACTCGGGCAGATCGTGGCGCTGCATCCTCGCAATGCTGACGCGCGCTGTGACCTCGCGGCTGCCTTAGGCGCATTAGGCAATCGGCAGGAAGCGATCGCGCAATTGAGAGAAGCGATTCGGCTTAAACAATATTTTCCGGAAGCGCTAAGTAATCTTGGGTCGTTATTGCGAAGCGATCTGGAGTTCGACGAAGCGGAGCGGTGTTTTAAGCGAGCCTGCGGTCAGAAACCCCACTTTGCTGCTGCGTGGAACAATCTTGCGAATCTGTATCTGGAACAGAACCGCTTGCAGGAGGCCGAGCATTGCTACTCCAAGGCCATTGTGAGCGACCCGAACTATGCCGAGGCTCGTACCAGCCGTGCGATGCTTCGTTTGTTAAACGGAGACCTCGAGCGCGGCTGGGAAGAATATGAGTGGCGCTGGCTAAAGTCTGGATTGCAGCCTCGGATACTGCCAAAACCCGCCTGGGACGGATCGTCGCTCGCAGGTAAGACAATCCTGCTGCATACCGAACAGGGGGCGGGTGACACGCTGCAGTTTATTCGCTACGCCCGATTACTGCATCACCAGGGCGGGCGTGTAGTGGTGCACTGCTCCGAGGCCTTGCGCGACTTGATAGGGGCGATGCCAGAAGTCGATGCCGTATTCTGCGGACAAGAGACCGCGCCGCAATTCGATGTTCACGCGCCACTGATGAGCCTCCCCAAATTGTGCGCGACGCGGCTCGACTCGATCCCCGGCGACGTACCCTACCTACGGGTCCCGAAGAATGTACTTGCCCCGGAACGTCTACGGCAAGTGGAAGGTCCATGCGTCGGCATTGTTTGGAGTGGCAATCCAAGTCATCCAAACGATCGCAATCGATCCATCCCCGCTGACTTATTCGCCCGCCTGCTTGCGGTGAGCCATGCGCATTTTTTCAGTTTGCAGGTGGGAGCGCAGCTCCCCGAACGATTGGCTACTAATCAAGTCATCGACCTTGCTCCGGATCTACGCAGCTATGCAATCACGGCGGCCTGCCTCGACTCGATGGACCTTTTGATCACCGTCGACACCTCGGTGGCGCATTTAGCGGGGGCACTGGGGAAGCCAGTCTGGCTGCTGTTGCCGATCTGCAATGACTTCCGGTGGCTGCGAAATCGTGCCGATTCTCCCTGGTATCCGTCTATGCGACTGTTTCGACAGAGCCAGTTGGGCGACTGGGGACCTGTTTTGAACGAGGTCGCAGCTGAGTTACAGAAGTGGAAATGAACGGCGGAATCTCGTGCCGATTCCTGCATGAGTGTCAAAACGCCAGCGCGATGAACTACGTAAGTAGTGTAGTTTCAGTAGCATTGCACGGTAGAAAGATTGCAACTGAGGTATGAGCATGAACACAGCATCCCAAGTCTACGAACAGCTTCGCGCGAAAAGTCTGGATGGTCGCGAATTAGAAGCCTCTGTACTCAGCCGGGCCGCCAGAAAACTTAACCGCTGCGTCGAGACTTGGAATCAGCCGACAGTCGGGGCATTCCGTGAAAAGCTTGCGGACGCACTGGCTTTCAACCTGCGACTGTGGACGTTCTTGCAAGTGGAGCTCAGCAATCCGGAACATCCTTTGCAACAGGAACTACGCCGGAACTTGTTGCAATTGAGCTACTTCATCGACAAGACAACCATGCAGCTACGAGCCGGTGGAACAGTAGAAGAGCTGAAGTGCCTTGCGGGTATTAACCAGCAAATCGCATCCGGGCTAACTTCAGGCCACGCAAGCCATGCTCCGCTGGCACAAAAGGCCCTAGATTCGGTCGAAACGCATAACAACCCCTTTAACGTGACGGCATAATCAAAGCCCCAAGTTTCGGAGCAGTGTGCATTTCGCTGGCAGTCCGTTTAACGATAGTCAGCACAGAAGTTTGCGGCACGCCTCGCGATACCTTACCCCTCTCTACCCCTATCGGACTAGTCCTGGTCATCCGATTGAAGACTACTATGAGAATTGCGGCATACACGAATGCCCCTGGGGAATCACTCGCCTTCTGGGCTGCTATCGAAGGTGCCTCCGTGCGGGAATTTAGTGAAGTAGAGCGACTCGCGGGCTGGCTTGGAACCCCAGATGAGCCGGACGTCATAGCGGTACGCCTGAAAGAGACCGACCTGGAAACCGCTCAAATGCTGGCCCGCGTGCATCAGGTTGCAAGGGGTATTCCCGTGGTGGCCTGGGTTTGCGAAATTAGTGCCGAAGCAGCATTCCGGATCTCGTATCTTGGTGCAAATGCTCTAGTTACAGATCAAGCGACGGTGGCTCAGCGCGAGAGTGCGGTGGAAACCGCGCTGACCGGTCGCGTCTCGCCGCCGTCTAGCGGAAATCGCTGGGCTGCAGAGCCCTGGCGTCAACATCTGGTGGGCGATGGCAGCTCCATGCGGGTGGTGTGCGAACTGATCCGCCTGATCAGCCCCAGAAAGTGTACCGTACTGGTAACCGGGGAAACCGGAACCGGTAAGGAAATGGTCGCTCGCGCGATTCACGCAGCAAGCCCCAGGGCCATGCAGCCGATGGTCTCCATTAACTGCAACGCCATTCCGAGCGAACTGCTGGAATCGGAGCTGTTTGGTCACGTCAAGGGCGCCTATACGGGTGCTATGCAGAGCCGCATCGGTCGTTTCGAACAAGCGAACCGTGGAACCTTGTTCCTCGATGAAGTTGGCGATCTTCCTTTCCATTTGCAGGCAAAACTGCTCCGAGTACTGCAGGAGCGGGAGATCAATCGTGTGGGCTCATCGGAAACGGTGAAAGTGGACGTACGGATCATCGCGGCGACCAACGTCAATCTTCGAAAGTTAGTGGACGAAGGTAAGTTCCGGCAGGATCTTTATTACCGCTTGCATGTTGCGCCCATCCACCTTCCTCCTCTGCGCGAGCGCCGCGAGGATGTCCCCCTCTTGGCACGCCATTTCGTGCAGAAGATCTGCCGGAGCGAGCAGCTGTCGGAAAAAAGCATATCGCCAGAGATCATCGATTGGTTGCAATCGATGCCTTGGACGGGAAATATTCGCGAATTGGAAAACACGATCGAAAGCGCCGCAGCAATGAGTGGCGATCACCCGGCCTTGCGAATGTCCGATTTCCCAGCTCTGTTGGGGACCAACTCACAACAGCCACACCTGTTCGCGGTGCCCAGCGATGGCATTGACTACAACTCGGTCGTCGGCCATTTTGAGCGAACTCTGTTAGATGAAGCATTGCGAATGGCTTCCGGCAATAAGAAGCGTGCGGCATCGCTGCTGCAATTGAAACGGACCACCTTTTACGCAAAATTGGATTCTTTAGGAATCGGCAAAGGTGCCGCAGCGGACGACGACGTGGACGAGTATTCATCCCCCAATAACGGTCTCGAACTGCAACTCGCCGTCTGAGGAGATTTTAGTGATTCGGGTCACGCGCATCAACCACCAGCCAATCGTTTTGAATTGTGACCTGATCCAGTCTGTCGAAACCGTCCCCGATACGATGATCGCCTTGATCAACGGCCAAAAACTCTTTGTCGAAGAAAGCGTGGAAGAGATCGTCGATCGGGTTGTAGAATTTCGCAAAATCACCGACGGCAGAGGTGCCGTTTGTCAGGGCACTGGCGTTCCGGCTGAAAGCGCCGCCATCCGCTCGACCAAGTGAGCTTCAATGAAAGACTCATCCCGCAGAGGCTCACGCAAGTTCGATAAAGGGACGCTCCTCGGCCTGTTATTTGCCGTGTGCGGAATCGTGGGGGGGTTGCTGGCGGAAAAGGGCACGCTAGCTGACGTCTCACAGGGAACCGCCGCCTTGATTGTCTTCGGCGGAACGCTTGGGGCCATCCTAATAGGCACTCCACTAAATGAAGTTTGGTCTGCCTTGCAGGCCCTCAAGCTGGTGTTTTTCGATCCGCGCGAGCCAGTCCATGAGTTGCTGGAAGACTTAATTAACTTCGCGACGCGAGCCAGGCGTAACGGAATCGTATCTCTGGACTCCGACGCCGAGCAGATCGACGACCCATTTCTGAAAAAAGCTCTCATCATGGCAATCGACGGTCTCGAAGCGACCGAACTTCGGACCATGATGGAGATGGATCTACATGTCGAGGAACGCCGAATGCTGCAGCGGGCGAAGGTGTTTGAGAGGGCGGGAGGCTATGCTCCCACCATCGGCATCATCGGCGCCGTGTTGGGATTGATCCAGGTGATGAAGAGTCTGGCGAATATCGACGAGGTCGGTCGGGGAATCGCGGTTTCGTTCGTGGCGACTTTGTACGGGGTGGGGTCCGCTAATCTCCTCTTCCTGCCTGCGGCAAACAAAATTCGCAACCACGTCCGCCATCGCGTGGAAGTAATGGAGTTGGTGGTAGAAGGCGTCGCTGGCATCGTCGAAGGTATGAATCCCCGCATGCTGCGCCGCAAATTGGAAACTCTAGCTGGTGAGCAAACCGAGAAGATGCTCAGCGCCCCTGACGCGCTGAACGCGCAACCGGCAGCGGAAGAACGTGTGTCGCTATGAGACGGCGCAGCGAGGAAAACAGCGATAGCCATGATCGTTGGCTGATTTCCTATGCCGACTTCATCACGTTGCTGTTCGCGTTCTTTGTGGTGATGTTTGCCAGTTCCCAAACCGATCGAGGCAAGGTGGGCGAGGCCGTTCGCCGTGCGTTCAACGGAGAAGCCCGGCCTAGAGCCCAAACCGTCCTGGGCGGTACAGTCGACGACTTTGGACAAGGCAACCGTATGCTACGCGGACCAGGAGGGAGGGAGATTTACTCCCCGGTCAGCTCCGCGGATTTGATACCGTCACAAGCCTTTCTAAACCGGGAACTTGCCAAAGAAATCGCGGACGGCAAACTTACCATCCACATGGAAGCTCGCGGGATGGTGGTGAGTCTAAGCGAAGCGGGATACTTTGTATCTGGCAGCGACGGGTTATCGGAACAAGGCTATCCCGTGCTGGCAAAGATCGCGGAGACCATTCTAAAGACCTCCAGTCCGGTGCGCCTGGAAGGTCACACGGATGCGGTGCCTATTTCCACCCCGCGCTTTCGCAATAACTGGGAGCTTTCCTCCGCCCGAGGCATTGCGACGCTGAACGCATTCCATAACCAATTTAATGTGCCCCTCAACCGGATGGCCGTTACGGGGTATGCGGACACGTACCCGATTGACTCCAACGACACGGAGGAGGGACGGGGGAAAAATCGCCGGGTGGACATCGTAATTCTGAGCCAGTCCGGGGCCTCCGCCGAACCCAATGCCAAACCGCACGATTAAGCCTTAAATGAGGGCTGACGGGCTGGCTCCGTGCGTAAAGCCGAAGCCAGGTTTTCCAACTGAGTGCTGGTTTCATTCAGGTTCACGTTGCGATCCGGCTCCTGTCGCAGAAACGTCTCAATCGATTTCATGGACCGGATCGTAGTATCCAACTTCGGATTGGAACCGGAGGTGTACGCGCCTAACTGAATCAGATCCTCTGAATTTTGATAGAGCGCCAAGGCCTCCCGAATCTGCTGCGACGAACCCTTGTCTGAATCCGTGGCGATCTTGGAGGCAAGTCTGCTGACGGAATTCAAGACATCCACGGCCGGATAATGACCCATCGAGCCTAATTTTCGAGACAAGATTATGTGGCCGTCCAGAATGGATCGGGCCGCGTCTGCAATAGGCTCGTTGAAGTCGTCACCTTCCACCAGGACGGTATAGAGCCCTGTAATCGACCCGCGAGTGAAATTTCCAGCCCGTTCAAAGACCTTGGGCAGAATGCCGAAGACGGAGGGCGTGTAGCCCTTCTGGCTGGGCGGTTCACCGGAGGCTAGTCCGATTTCTCGTTGCGCCATTGCCAGCCTGGTTACAGAGTCCATGATCAGCAGGACGTCGGCCCCTTGATCGCGGAAGTACTCGGCGATCGCTGTAGCAGTTAATGCCGCGCGCACGCGCAGAGGCGCCGGACGATCGGATGTAGCCACCACGACGACGGAGTGCGCAAGACCTTCGGGTCCAAGCTCGTGGTCAATAAATTCGCGGACTTCGCGATTCCGCTCCCCGATGAGGGCGACCACAGTGACTTGGGCGGAATTGTGCTTCGCAAGGCTGCCCAACAGTACGCTCTTGCCCACGCCGCTGCCGCCAAAAATTCCGACGCGCTGACCTTTACCGATAGGAATCAAGCCATCGATGACGCGGACGCCGGTGGATAGTTGCTCGGTGATGTGACGCCGCTCCAACGGGTTGGGAGGCGCAGCCTGCAGCGGATATTGCTCGAAGGAGTCAATGGGAGGAAGCCCGTCCATCGGACGCCCGAAGCCATCTAGCACCCGCCCCAACAACCCCGGGCCGACCTGAATCGTCGACGCGTTTGAGCGGAGCGCAATAGTGCTGCCGGCCAGCAGCCCGTCCGTCTCCTCAAGCGGCATGCTGAGAAGCTGACCATCGCGAAAACCTACTACTTGAACTTGAATCCGGCGGCCACCTTCGCCCTCAATCTCACAGATGTCGCCCACGGCAGCTTGCGGGCCACGAGACTTGATCAGCAAGCCGGTCATCTCAGTGACCTCCCCAGTCTTACGAACTGGGTCGAGCGTCTTTACGCATTCCAGCATGGATGCAAGGGGAGATTTCATCAGATCGTTCATCGTCGAATCTCGATTTGGTCGGCCAGCCCGCGTTCGATTTCCGACAGCTGCGTGTCAATGCCCGGATCGATGCTGCCGCGCTTGGTGTCGAAGACACAACCGCCAAGCCCTAGGGATGGGTCGCCAGCTACTTGGATTGTTTGACATGAGGCGATACGATTCAGTTGATCCTCTATACGGGGGACCATGAGCGGGTTGACGCGCAACTGATGAACATCCTGCACTTTTAGCTGGCTCAGCGTTACCGAGATGATCCCCTCGAGTGCATCCGGGGCGACGATCAATTCGCGATGCAAAATGCGACGCGCAATGGCTATGGATAGCCGCGTTAGATCGAGCTGCGCAGATCGAAATAATGCTGGCCGTAACTGCGCCAAGTCGTTAGCCGACCTTGCGAGCTCGGCGGCTGTCGCGGAGATCGTAGCATCCAAGGACGCCTTCGCGGCGTTCTCCCCGGCTTGAAATCCCCGATGGTAGGCCGCGTTTAATGCCTCTTCTGTGCTGGCCTGCGCTGTAGAGTCCGGATCTGAAGCCCGCTCCCAAACGGGATGCGATTCCACTTGTGTCGCTACTTCGTCCCAGAAATAGGGAGGAAAGAGGTGTCCTCGCCCCTTGATGATACGGCTCGATGACATTTTGGGGCCTTTACTTTGCGGAATGTTCTTCTTCTAAAATCCAGGCGCGGAGCATCTGAGTGGCCGCCTGCGGATCCCGTTTTACTTCCTGCCGGAGATATTTGGCTAGGGTATCGGCCTTCGAGATTTGTCGAGCTGGAAGTTTAAGCGATTCAACCAAATCCTTTTCCAAGCGAGCTTGCTCTTCCGGGCTAAACGTCACGATACCTGCGTCCAGCGCGCGAACCTCTTCTCGAGCATTGGCGGCAGCCAGAGCTGCGGTTGCTGTCGCAGTTACTTTCTTCTTCTTGCTGGAGCGACTCAACATCCACCCCGATAGACCAAGTATCAAGAGTGCGACCGCCCCCATTCCCCCAAGAGTTTTAGGATCCATCTGCTTGATCCGATCCAAGGCCGACACGGGAGCCGCTTGGGTGGCAGGTCCTTTCGGCTTGTCCGTCGTAGGCGGCTCCTGATGCACAGTGCTATCGAACGGCAGGCTTTCGACGGTAATCTGATCCCCACGCTCAGGATTGATGCCCGCGACATTTGTGACCAGGTTGCGGATCACGGCAAGCTTTTCCGGCGGTGGAGGAGTGAGCACCAGATTTTTACCGGTACCGTTTTGTTCCCACTTGGATTCCTGATCCAGCAGGACCGCGATCGTGATTCGTTTGACGGCTCCACGCGGCTGGTCGACGTGGCGTACCTTGCGGCTGGTTTGGTAGCTGGTGTTTTCGCTGGTGCGCGTGGTGCCTGAACCGCTGGCCGCCGGTCGCGGGGCGGGATCGGGCAGGCTAGACTGCGTTCCGGGAACGCCTTGCGTAGCACCGTTAGGATTGTTGGACGACTCTTCGGTGCGCTGGGAAGAGACCATCACAGACCTAGTGGGATCCCAGACCTCTTCGTTCTCTTCCACTCCGGAGAAATCGGTCTCGACCGACACACCCGTTCGATAGTTACCGAAGCCCAGCACGGGATCCAACGTTTGGGTCAGCTTATTTTGTAGTTCGTGCTCCATCGCTGCGCGATATTCGAGCAATTCACCGGGCATGCTGGCCAAGGAACTGTCGCCTCTCGGCTTGTTCAGGAGTTCCCCTTGGGAACTGACAATCGTGATCTGCGAAGGGTTCAGCCCTTCGACGGCGTTCGCAACCAAATGGGCGATCGCAGCTATGTTGGCGGTGGACAGGGTCACCGTGCGTTTGAGGTTCAGCAGAACACTGGCCTTCGCCGGCTGGCGAGACTCCGTGAAAATCGACTCCTTGGGCAGCGTCAAGTGAACGCGAGCTTTCTCCACTTCTCCCAGCGAACCGATGGTGCGCTCTAGTTCGCCTTCGAGTGCGCGCCGGTAATTGACCTGTTCGGCAAAATCAGAAGTCCCGAAATCCGTCTTGTCGAAT
>JBDTUY010000084.1:0-12578 GCA_040007495.1 Acidobacteriota bacterium
AGCGACGGAGTCTCGTTGGAAGAAGCGCTGCGGAAACTGCGTGAGCATCCCGCTGACTTTTAGATTCGATTCAGTTGGCGTATCATAAACAGAATGATGGCTGAATGATTTACAGTCGGTTACGTTTGTAATCGAGGCCATCGAAAGATCTTTAGTCTGAGTTCGGTTGTGTCTGCCGCTTTCCGTTGCGAAGCCGGGGGCAAACTTGAGGTAAATACCGATGGCGAAAAACGAAGACGGTGAAGTAGAACTAGTTTTGGGAAGCAAGGTCCTGATGGGAGTATTCTTCCTGGGGGCCGTGCTGCTCGGATTGTCGTTCCTAATGGGATACGTGGTCGGCAAGGGCGCTGCCCCTGTGCTGACCGCCCAGCAGGCGCCAAGAGAAAAAACCGAACCTGTGGCTGCGATTACATCCCCGCCTGTGGTGGAAGTTACCAAAGTAGACGCCGAACCGATCAAGACCGCCCCGCAAGCGGATGTCGATTCAGTTCCGAAGGAAGCCGAGCCCGCAAAAGTAGAACCTGCCAAGGTCGATACGCGTAAAGCCGACAGCGAAAAAGCGGAGAAGGAACAGGCAGAGCAAGCCAAGGCAGCAAGAGCTCGGGATGAGAAAGCTAAGGCCGACAAAGCTGTTGCCGCCAAGGCAAAGCAAGAAAGCGCCAAGCAAGAGAAAGCCAAACTAGAACGCGAGCAAAAGGCCAAGGCCGAGCAAGCCAAGACGGACAAAGCGAAAGCGGACAAGGCTCAGGCGGAACACGCTAAGGCCGATAAGGGCAAAGCCAAAGCAGAACCCGTAAAACAGGCTCAGGGACCAGCCAAGGGGCGTTCCTACCTGCAACTCTCCGCAACCAGCAAAGATGAGGCTGAATCCTTAGCCAACCTGCTGCGCAGCCGCGGCTTCACTTCGCTTACAGCGCAGATTCCGGAAAAGCCAACGCTCTATCGCGTGCTGGTGGGACCCATCGCCCCCGCCGACGCCGGTCGCACACGCGCGGATTTGAAGGCAAAGAGTTTTGCCGGTGCAGATGAAGCGATCATCAAGGCGTTTTAAGCACAGGGCTCTCTTTGGCATTAGGTGAGTCGAAACTGGTTCCGCTTCAATATGAATCTCTGGCGTTGGTTATAACGTGAACCTCGCGCTTTCGCTCGCCTCCGGAGTTCTGCTGGTTCTGTTGTTTCCCCGCTTCAGTTGGGTCGCACTAGCTCCGTTCGCGTTGGTCCCGCTGTTGGTCGCCTGCGCCCGCGAACGTAATTGGAAACGCCGCTTTCTTTACGGTTGGGCCAGCGGTTTCGTCTTTTGGTTTTTTGTCTGCATCTGGATTCAATTTGTATTGGAAGTCCACGGCGGAATGGGCCGCTGGGGCGGCTGGGGTGCCTTCGTCGTCTTCGCACTGCTGAAGGCGTTGCATACTGCACTGTTTGCGGCTCTGGCCGGAAGGCTGCTACGACGGCCTTCGGCGATCCTTACAGTCTCTGCGCTGTGGACTGCAATCGAGTACGCCCATGGATCACTGGGATTGGCATGGATCGGACTGGGCTTCGCATGGCTCGACTTAGGCAATGCCGGCATCGACTGGCCGGTGCTGATGCGGTTGGCTCCAATCACGGGTGTCTACGGACTCTCGTTTGCATTCGCGATGTGTAACTGCGGATTGGCTCTCGTCATCCAGCACTGCGCACATGGTCTCGCATCTAACCACTCCGGCGGCAGTCCGCTGCGTACCTGGCTGATTCCACTGGCCTGCCTGCCGCTGATCGCGCTGCTTCCTCAACTTCCCTCGCACGATTCGGCACCGGAGTCTGTGAACGTTATCCAGGCAAACATCGACACGGAAGCTGTGTGGACCTCACAATCTCTGGCCGCGATGGAACAGCATCTGGCAGACCTGTCGCGCGAGAATCCGGCACCTTTCATTGTATGGCCCGAGGCACCTGCTCCCTTTTATCCGGACCGTCCTGCGTTTCTTGAGTACGTCAGTAGCGTCGCTCGCTCGGCGAACGCCGATCTCTTGATGAGCGGTATCGCATCCGATGCCAAGGGAGCGCCGCTCAACTCCGCTTTCCTGCTGAACCGGCGTGGCCAACTCACCGGTAGATACGACAAGATCCAGCTCGTCCCTTTCGGCGAATATATTCCACCAGCCTTCCATTGGGTGAACCGCATCACGGGAGAAGGTGGCGATTTCACGCCTGGCACTCGGATTCAAACCCTGCAGGCCAACGGTCATCGGGTAGGCGTGTTTATCTGCTATGAATCGGCGTTCCCGGATCTGGTACGGCGATTCACTTTGGGCGATGTTGCAAACGGCGATCCTGGGGCAGATGTACTAGTGAACCTCTCAAACGATGGCTATTTCGGGGATAGCGCCGCGCGTGAACAGCATTTGAGCCTGGTTCGCATGCGCGCTGCTGAGAACCGGCGGTGGATACTCCGATCTACCAACGACGGCATCACGGCTATGATCGCCCCCTCAGGTCACGTTACCGAAACCATGCCTCCGTTTCAGCAGACAGCGCGCCTGATGCACTACGGCTATATGTCTGGGGAAACCGCCTACGTCCAATATGGGGACTGGTTCGCCTGGGTCTGCCTCCTGTTCTCAGCCGCCGGCCTTGCCCCACCCCGACGTCCCCGATTGCGATCTGCAGACGTATTACCTACGAATCCCGCCTCCATGGCATAAGCCCCTGGTTAAATATAGTCTCCAAACCGATTGGTCGATCTTGTGTGATTACACTTCCCTGTCTTCTTTGGCCGAATCCCACGTAACTGCTTGATCTTAATGCTCTCGACGGGGTTGCCACGAGAATGGAAGAAAATGTTCTAATAGAACTATGTAACGAGGAGTACCAGTATCCGTTCTATTTATCACTAGGGCTTTTTATATGCGCAGAGCTAGACTTAACTTTCCCCGGGCGGCAGCTTTTGTAACTTGCTTGTTTTTATCAACTGGATTCCAGCTTCCCGCCTCTGATCCTAAGGCCAAACAGGCAGCAAAACAAACCGATCGAGCCCTTGAGAATGTTACATGGATGTTGTCCAAAACCTCCCTCGCAAGTAATAGAACACCGGAGTTTCGATTGCATCCGAGCGATCGGTCGGTGACCGGGTCGACCGGCTGTAACACCTTTTACGGGAACTATCGCTCTAATCCAAAGAGGTTGGAATTCTCAAAACCGGGCACAACTTACGCGGGATGCACCTCCGGCGTCGAAGATCGTGCATTTCTCGAACTCGTTGCCGCAACCCGCACCTACCGGATTCAGGGAAACCAACTGGAACTGATGGAGGCCAAAGGCCAAGTTCTGGCTACCTTTACTGCGTCACTCATCGAACCCGGATCGCTGAGTGCCACCCAGTTTCCTTTGTCCCTGTCAACCAGCCAGGAGATCGGTGCGCTGCCAACGGGCCCTTAGCTGGAAGGCGACCCCGCGAGGGAGCCGATCAAGGCGTAACCGGTTTATCTGCCGGTTTATCTGCCGGTTTATCTGAATGATTTGCGGCCACAGGCAGACCCTGCGTGATGATCCGAGCCAAGCCGAGCCCGCCGTTCGTCGCCAGAACGCGGGAGAACTGTTGTGCGGCCATATCCCACATCGTATCGGAGGTCGGATCGTCCTGATCTCCTGACTGGTGGGCGGAGCGTAGCATCTGCCCAATCAGCAGTGCTTCAAATTCACGGGCCGCCCCAGCGGAGTCCTGAGGTTTAGCGGGATCGCTACTCGCAGGAGCCACAATTCCGCCCGGAGTGACCCGATTCAGGGTGGTCGTTCCTGCCGCTTTTCGAGTGATAGGCAAGCCGCCGGCTTCAGACGTGACCGGGAAGGCGTCTCGAACGATGGGATGAAGCGCGATCGGATTTAGAGAGTCACTCACGTAGCTTCCTTTTGAATCGCCTCATATCACATCGATTTCTGCTGCCAGCGCACCAGCCGCCTTCATGCTTTGCAGCACAGCGATAATGTCGCGAGAGGTTGACCCGATGGCCTGCAGAGATCGCACCAGGTCTTCCACCGTCGCCCCTTGCTTGAGAATAATGTTCTGAGCCTTCGACTCATTTGCTTTCACGTCCACTCTGGGTGTTATCGCCGTCTGGGCCCCCCCTGGCACGGCAGTACCGTTCGGTGCAACAGCGAGTGGCACGACTCCTTGAAGCGGCGGCGGCACAGCAGCAGGTCCAGCCTGAGCAGCGGTAAGTGGAGAAATCCCCAGTATCCCGGTCGCACCCGTCGAGAATGAATTCGGTTGCGACACGTCATACACGGTCTGAATCTCAATGCTGAGCGATCCCTGCATGATCGCGACTGGCGTAATGCGAACGTCCTTGCCGAGGACGATCGTCCCTGTCCTCTCATTGATCACGATCTTCTGGACACGATCGGCATCAACCGTTATGCTTTCCACTTCCGCTATGAACTCCACCGTTCGCGTGGCCCAGGATGCCGGTACCTCAACCGTTACTAGCCCTGAATTTTCCGCGTGGGCCACCGGTGAAAGAACAGTCGAGTTTCCTGTAGCAGTGTTCGCCGGGACGTCCGCATTCCCGGGGATACTCGCAGTGGGTTTGGACTCTGCGGGAAAGCGCTTGTTGAGGGCCTCTACCATTCGGGCAGCGGTTGTGAAGTCGGCCTGCCGCAGTTGGAGACGAAGTTTATTGGTGGGAGCAACGCTGGGCGGAGTCTTTTCGACAATGGCACCTTCCGGGATCCTGGCGACTGTCGGGTGGTTCACAGTTTTGGAATTCCCAGAACCACCGGCGACAAATCCGCTGGTTAACAAAGGTCCCTGTGCTGCGGCATAAATCTGGCCATCCGGTCCCTGTAGCGATGTCAACAGCAGCATCCCACCCTGCAAGTTGGTGGCATCCCCAATGGCTGCCGCGTTAATGTCGATCCGCGTGCCGGGCTGCGCAAACGGCGGCAACGTGGCGGTAACCATCACGGCGGCCATATTGCGCACCTGAATCGCCGTAGGGCTCACGGTGACTCCCATGCGGCGCAGAACATTGGTCAAAGCTTGCGCCGAAAACACCGTCTGCCGCTTGTCGCCGGTTCCATTGAGCCCAACTACCAGACCATAGCCCATTAGTTGGTTGTCTCTCACTCCCTCAAGAGAAGCCAGTTCCTTGAGGCGGACAGCGGCCCCGATCGGCTGTAGTGAGAAGAGGAGCAGCAATCCCCCCCCTAGGAGACCCAGCGAGGTTGAACCTCGCTGGCGTCCGCGAAGCGAGAAGCTTTGATCTAGCTGGGATGGGCTGTTGTGCATCGTATTCTCTTACAGGTTTGGCGGGGGAAAGATCGAAACACTCTAAAAGGGCAAAAGTCCTAACAATATGCGGTACAGGATAAACGGTCGCTTGATGGCATCGTCGACGACCCCCTTACCGTTCACCTGCAAACTCAGGTCTGCGATTTGATTGGACAAAATCGTATTACCGGGTGCCACATCGACCGCTCGAATCAGCCCCCGCACTGTAATCAATTGGCGCTCAGAATTGACCGACGTTTCCTTGGTGCCCTCGATGCGCAATAGGCCAGTCGGGTCGACACCAACTATACGCGCCGAAAGCGTCGTGGTTAATGTCACACCGCGCGAGGTCTTGCCGCTGCCCTTGACAGCTCTCGAGTTTGAGAAATCAATCAAATTTCCCAGTGGATTCCCGGCTGTCAGCGTTCCGAACAGCGACGTCACGTTTGCGTTCCCAGTCGATTTTCGCGAGGTATCGGTTCCGCCGGTGGCTTCCGCCGAGGCCTGATCAGAGACGACGATGGTAACCAGATCTCCCAAACCGGCTGCCCGCAGGTCGCGCGTCATATCGGTCAAGGGACCACCGGCCGCAAACAGCGAACCTGGCGATTGCGCCAATGCCAGCGCAGCGCTGCCGATCATCGCCAGTGCGAAGTAGCATGCCGTGCCTGCAACCCCGCCGAGCTTTGATTGAGCAATCTGGCATAACGAATTCATAAATTTCATGGACGTACTTCCACCCTTCCTACAGCTTTCACGATGGCGCGGAACCTGTGGCCATTGGCTGGATTGCGTAGCACCACGGCCTCGCCGATATGGCCCGAACTCTCCGCCTCCGCGTCAAACCCCAGATGGATTCCCCCGCTCGCCACCTCGACGTGCACCGACTTGCCCCTTTCAACCTCAGGCGTTAGGAGCGACGGTCGTGCAGATTGTGATTTGGAAATGGGTCTTGCTTGCGCCGAAGTCTGTGTTCCAGCGACAATTGGCGGGATTACCTTGACCCAGACCGGGGCGCTCCGTCCTTCTCCGTAAATCAAGCGCCCACGCCATAAGCCGCTGGGCATTAAATTCTCTGGTCGAAATTGAAGCTCGCCCAGCGGCAACGGATTTTGACTATAGTCCAAGATCTCCAGTGGCGGGACCGAAGCGCGTAATTCGTGCACGTCGCCGCCAATTCCCGCTACCCGCGCCAGCGCAGATTCGAGCGAGCCTGAAGCCAAGGCCGCGCGAAGGACCGGCTGCAACTGCTCCGGCGTAAGTGTCTGCGTCACCCTTCGAAAACATACCAGAGCGGGTACAGACTCCGAATGTTCCACGGCAAACTTGCGTTCCAGACTTACAATCTCCCACGCATGAAATACCCGATCGGCGTTGCCAAGCGGCGCAGGTCCAAGGTCTTGCGTCGGCGGGATGGAAGCGAAAGTAGCGTCGGCCGCAGCCAGTTCTTTGCCTGTGATGCGGTCACCAGCAACCGGCGTGCAGTCGATCGCCAGCACAGCCGTCGACGACAATGAGAGCAAGACTATAAGCGACACCAACGCCACTGCTTTAACGGGTAATGTTATTGATCTGAGCATACATATCATCAGCCGCCTTGACCACCTTGGTATTCGCTTCGTACGCCCTTTGTGTCGTGATCATATTGATAAACTCCTCCACCACACTCACGTTGGAGGATTCGACATAGCCCTGCTGCAGCGTGCCCATGCCTTCCTGGCCACCCGGATTCGCGGCAGTCGGATCGCCGCTGGCGTCGGTCGGCAGGAATAAACCCGCACCGATGCTATTCAGGCCGCCGGGATTGGTGAAGTTCGCCAACTGAATCTGCCCAGCCACCTGCGCCGCACTCTGACCCACCTGCGTGTAGCTGACTGTGCCGTCGGCTGCAATCGAAATGGTCTGCGCCTGTTGCGGAATCGTGATCTGCGGCTCGATGGGGTCACCGGCCGACGTCACCATGTTGCCATCGCGGTCCATTTGAAAATTGCCCGCACGCGAGTAGGCCAGTTCACCCGTCGGCCTCCGGATCTGGAAAAAACCTTTGCCCTGAATCACGATATCCAGAGGATTATTGGTCTGTTGAAAGTTTCCCTGGGTGAACACAATGCTGTTGGCCGACGGCCGAGCACCCAAGCCTAGTTGGAGTCCGCTAGGGATCGTGGTCTGCGAACCAGCCGCCGATCCGGGCTGCAGGAAGCTCTGATAAAGAAGATCCTGAAACTGCGTCCGGCGGGCTTTGAAGCCTGCGGTGTTGGCATTCGCAAGGTTATTGGCGATGTTGTCGACACTCATCTGCTGGGCGTTCAGACCGCTGCCAGCGCTGTAGAGGGCTCGGATCACGTGAGTTAGTTGCTCCTATCTGTTTCCTAAATAAATGCGTTGGTAAATGAATGCGCCGTGTTCAGATCGGGCGCGAATCGAACTCAACTGAATCTCGCAACTTCGTCCAACGCTCGCTTGTTCATCTCCGTGCCGAGCGTCATGGCGCGCTGCATCATCTCAAACTGGCGCATCACGCCCACCAACCGGACCGCGGCATCGGTTGTGCCGACGTTCGATTGTTCGAGCATTCCCTGCTTCACAACCGGCGGCTTGTCACTCTGAAGACCGTTTGCTGGCTGCGCCGCGTCCGGACTCAGCCTGGCGAAGTAGCTGGAACCCATCTTGCTCAAGCTCTGCGCCGGATTGGCTATTCCACCAATTTCAATGCGGCCCAGCACCTTCCCTTCCTGACTCACAGTCCCATCGCCCGCAACCTCAATCGCTAACGCGGGGTTCACGGTGATGGGACGCCCTTGATCAGAGGCATTGCGCAAGGTAAAGCCTTCAGCAGTTGCCAGTTGATTGTTGCGCGAGATTTGGAAGCGTCCGGAGCGCGAATAGATGATATTGCTATTGCTAGTCCCAACTCCTGTCGCTCCAGGGGTCGTACCTCCAACTGAATCCGGGGCGCTATCTAAAGATGTTGCCGTTGAAGCCGACGCAGCCGCATCCTTGGAGTTGCTCGCTGGGGAGTTGCTCGCTGGGCCGTTGAGTGCAAAAAAGCCGTCGCCATCCAACGCCAAATCGAGCGGATTGCCGCTGGGCAGCAACACTCCCTGGCTGAAATCGGTCCAGTGTTTCTCTATCAGCGGCAATTGGGCCGAGGCTCTATTTCGCAATGCCGCGCCTGCCGGCAGCGGCCCGCCAGAGGCGGTCGACGGAGACGCTGAGGCAACTTCGGTGTTCGCTTGGAACAAGCCAGCCTGCAACACCCTGTAGAACTCCCGGTCCGCTTTGAAACCGACCGTTCCCGTATTGGCAATGTTGTTGGCAAGCATATCCAACGACTCCATACGAGCTTTCATGCCACTGGCGGCGGAAATAAGCAAAGGGTCCATATAAGTGAGTCATAAGAGTGTGCCGAAATATAGGGGCGCGACTCTCACCGGCTTGTGCAGTGCACTTTACGCGCCATTTGCTAAAACTCCCGAAAATACAGACGATATGCGGAAAGAACCCATAAACCAGATGCTGTGAAGCGACAGCTTTGTGCCGTTTTGGGGAAGACGGCAGATTCTTGGCGCCTCCGGTGCAGCCTTTGCGAGGTAAGTGATTCAAAGCAAGCGGATTTGCAATATGGACCATAAACTGCATTAGTTCGCACCGTGAACGCCGCAGTCTCATTCGCCGATCTTCGACCCTACGGTTATTTGCCCCCTCAAGTTTCCCTGAAGAGACTTGCGGATAGTCAGTTCGGGCTGACTGGTCCTTCATCCCCAGGCAGTGTGCAGTTGGCAAGCCGCCTTAACCCAGGCCCGTCGCAAGCGTTCGATCTCCTCTATCAAGCCGCAACCGAACCAGCACCGACCCAGGGACAAAGCCAATCGGTGGCTCCCTTGCATCGCTCGCTCATCAGAATAACAACCGTGCGCAACTCAGATTCTGCGCATGAGCCGAATCGTGGCTATAGCACACCAGCCGCATACGGAGGACGCAATCCTGCAAAGCAGGGACTGGGGTCACGCACGCAGGCACTTCCCAGCGCTGGTTCCCTTCCAAGAAACTCAGCAACCGACACAGTGGTCCAGTATCGATCCAACACCCTGCGCACTTTTAACTTGACGCGTACTTCCGGCGTGGGCGACCGCACGCACGAAGCCAAGCTCAAGGGTTCCCAGGTGAAGGCAGAGTCTGACGCGCCGGGTCGCAGTGCATTTGGACAGCAGATCAACGGCTCTCCCTCGCTGCAGATTGCAACCCCAGCACAAATCGCATCTGCGCTGATTGAGGATGCTCTGACCGCAGCAGACTTTCCTGAACACGCCGAGGATGCTGCGGCAGAAGCTTCGACCTTTTCCAGCGCTGCCTCTCCATCGGAGCCTACAAATGGCAGCACCACGAGCGATGGCCCCACGCTCGGCCAGGGCCTTGTTCTGCAAATCCTGTCATCCGGAGAAATAGGCGCTACTCCTACGGCTCCAACTGACGCAACTGACAACAACGCGCAAGGCGAGCCCGAGCAACTAACGGCACCACTCGCGTCATCAGACCAATCCTCTCCAACCGGGCTTGCCGAATCAGGCGAAGGATTCCTGATCGTTCGTCGGCAAGCGCGCCCGCACGCTCGACCCGACCAGTCCAACGCTTTGATGGAGAACCCGACTCTTTGGCAATGGATGCCTAATTCCTCGTTGCCGACCAACGCTGACGCCGCCACTGATTCGCTAACTGCATCCGAAATGAAGCCGAACATGCCAGACGCGGCCTCACTTTCCACACTCTCCGTAAACGCAATGTCTTCACATCCTGTTGGCTCTGGCGAGCTTTCACAATCCAGTGAGCTAACGGGAACGCCGACCGGAAGCGGCGGATCGGCCCAGGCTCCCATCGCTTTAACGCTAAACCTTATCCCGATTGAGCCCGCAAGCGGCGGCGAGCTTGACGCTAGTCAAACTCCTACAGGGGCACAAATCTCGTCCGCCTCAGCCGCTCCTGCTGTCTGCTTGGCAGCTGCCAACCCAGATCCCGCTTCGTCTGTAGGACGGGTTATCGCAAGAGGTACACTGCCCTTCACGGCAGAAATGAATCTGGCGTCGAACCAACGCTCCAGCGAATCCAAAGGACTCCGGTCCGCGAGGAGTCAAGCTATCGAGCAACCGTCATCAGCCCACTCAAAGTTGACGACTTCGAGTGCGAACCCTCGGGAGACTCTGTTGGCCTCCACCGCGGCCACATCAGTCTTCTCCGAAATTGGAGTATCGAATAGCCTGTCCGGAAATCCACGAAGTCTTGAGAACGGTTCTGATTTACCGGTCGCTGGGGCCGCGAAATTGTCGCATATGACAGTTCCGTGCGCCACAGGAGACTCAGCCCTACAGAGCGCAGACGGAGCGAATCCGCAGTCTGATGAAAATGCGACGCATGCTGCAGAGCGCCCCCAAACTACATCTCTCGAGTTCATGAGCTTCGCCCTTCCCCACACCGAAGGGAGCCAGCAAGGTACGGAGGGCCCCGGCGCGAATTCAGGGAGTTCTGCGATCCGTGCGGCTTGGGTCCATTCCTTCCCAGGATCTGGTGCCACATCGGAGTTCACGCCACTGAGTGCACGGGCAGAAGCAAGCGTCGACCCGACACTTGGGGAGCCAACGGCAGCCTCCAGATTGGTAGAGCCGCCGGAGAAAATGTTCAATCCCAACGCTGCGATTACGCTTCGGCTGGACGCACCCGGCCAGGCAGCGGTGTCCGTAGTTGTCGGGGGGCGACAAGGCCAAATTCATGTCGCCGTCCGAACGCCACATTCTGTACTGCGGAATAGCCTGCGGGAAGATCTGAGTTCCCTCGTCGGTTCGCTGGAAAAGGCCGGATTCCAAGCCCAGAGCGATGCCTTGAGACACTCCCCAGTCGCACTGGAAAGCAGTGGCCGAGACAGAAGTACCGGCTTGCCGTCCGCTCGGGTTGGCACAGAAGCGTTCGCACGCTGGGGATCCAGTGGCTGGAGTCCGGGGACTAGTCCGGCAGGGGAAATCGGTGGAGAAAAGAGCCACCCCAACCACCACTCTCAACAAGGCGCAGGCGGAAACCAGCAAGACCGCAATTCATCCAATCAAGATCAACAACGGCAAGGTCCGCGACGCGCAAAGTGGCTGCAGGCGATGCAGAATCAGGCATCACAGGATCGGCACTTGCAGCAGTAAGCCCAACAATTGAAGTCCAGGAAAGGCCAGGGACGGCCGGAAAAGGGAAAGACACATATGAGCGCCTCAGACTTAAGCGTTACCGGCAACACCCCTGTTGCCGCCCCGGCCATAACCTCGACCAACAGCGCGGCGGCCAGCAAAGACATGTTTTTGAAACTACTGGTCGCGCAATTGAGCCATCAGGACCCGTTGACACCCTCGGATGGAACTCAATTCGTGACACAGTTGGCGCAATTTACGACGCTTGAGCAATCCACGCAGATGGGCCAGGACCTAGCGGCAATTCGGGCGGCGTTGACTGCCAATGCAGCCCCGCCGTCCACGGAGAAAACCTCCTCCTAAAAACAAGTCGCGGATATCAACTGCATTCCCCATCGGCCGTATCCAGTCCATCGTCGATTCACTAGTCATTCTTATAAGGAGCATTCATGGTTACTTCATTCTCTACTGCACTCTCCGCTCTGTCCGCGCACTCTACGGCCATTGATGTTATCGGAAACAATCTCGCGAACTTGAATACGCCGGGATTCAAAGCCAGTGTCGTTTCGTTTCATGATTTGGTCACACAATCGCTCGGTGCGGGATTGGGTGAAACGCAGGTCGGATTCGGTGTGGGTACACCGGTGACACTGCGCCAGTTCTCACAGGGAGCGATTCAGTCGACCGGCGGGCCCTTGGATGCGTCTATCCAGGGCGATGGGTTTTTTGTAGTGAAGACTGCGACTGGTGCAACTCAGTACACGCGGGGCGGAAACTTTAAGGTCGACACCAATGGCAACTTGACGACCGCTACTGACGAGCATGTTCAGGGTTGGACGATCTCCGGCGGCGTGCTGGACGTGAACGCCGCCATAGGAGACATTAACGTGCCGGTCGGAAGCCTCAAAGCCCCCATTGCCACCACCGCCGTATCCGTCGATTTGAACCTGGATGCGACGGCCACGGCCGGCCCGCCGCCTGCCGTCTTCTCGACTCCGATTGAGACATTCGACTCATTGGGAAACTCGCACACAGTTTCCATTACTTTCACCAAAACCACGAATGCTGGCGAATGGGACTATTCGATGGCATTTCCCGACGCAGACTTGACTGCGGCAGGAACTCCGACTACAGGCACCATCACCTTTGATAGCAACGGCCACCTACTT
>JBDTUY010000085.1:0-12513 GCA_040007495.1 Acidobacteriota bacterium
ACGCAACAAAGGAACGCGGCCAGCGCTAACGGTACTCTTCTCATCTCATATATCCCATCTTAAACATCCATCGGAAGTACCGGACCATTGGATTAGTTGCCGGTAAGCTTTACCGGGAAATTGGTACCGGCTACACAATGCACTGATAGTAGGCGATTTATGACTGGTCATAGAATTGCTTCTCCGGAGGTATGGATAAGTCTGATTACGCGCTGGCCTTTGAAAGCGGATTTGGGGCGACCCGCCGCTTTCTGCTGTCCAGAGGAGCTGCATTGGATGAAGCGGACGAAATTGCCCAGGCGGCCTGGGTGAGAGGTTGGGAATACCGTGAGCAGCTGCGCGATCCTTCATTGATTGGTTATTGGGTGAATTCAATTGCTCGCAACCTGTTCCGTGCACAGTTCCGTACCGCTCCGACCTCCAGTTTGGACGGGAACGAGCCGGCGTACAACATGGGCTTGGAAAATACCATTGAAATCAAGCGGATGCTGGAGCGCTGCGGCCAGCGCGACCGGGCACTGCTTGAGAAAAGCCTCAACGGCTACTCGGCCGAAGAGATCGCCAAGACTGAAGGCATCAGTTCGACCGGCATCCGTGTGCGTTTACTGCGGATCAGGCAAGGGATTCGAGCGCAATTGACCCCTCTGCATTGCTAGCGCCGCGTCCGGTCACTCTCCCTATTTCATGGAAGAGTGAATGAGTGTGGCAGTTCGCTATCGGGCTGCTACACTGAGTTTGCTTGTTGCACGTCCAGAACGTTTCCAAATCCTACCGCCTGTATAAACGCCCAGTGGACCGTTTGTGGGAGGCATTGCCTCTGCTCGGACGGCCCTCGTCCACCGAATTCTTGGCTTTGCGCGACATCAGCTTAACGGTCGAGCGTGGCGAAATTCTCGGCGTGATCGGCCCGAACGGTAGCGGCAAAAGCACCCTCCTTCAAATTGTCAGCGGAATTCTAGAACCGACGCGGGGACGCGTTCGCGCACAGGGCAGGATTGCTGCTCTGCTGGAACTCGGCGCTGGCTTCAATCCTGAATTTACCGGTCGCGAGAACGTGTTTCTCAATGGGGAACTGCTCGGCATGTCGCGCGAGGCGATGGAACGCGCGTTTCCAGAGATTGAACGCTTCGCCGAGGTCGGCAAGTTTCTGGATCGGCCCATGAAGGAATATTCCAGCGGCATGTACGTGCGGCTGGCGTTTGCGACAGCGATCCATGTGGAGCCGGAGATCCTGATTGTGGACGAGGCACTGGCGGTGGGCGATGCGATCTTTGCGAATCGCTGCATTCGCAAGTTTGAGGAACTGAAGGCCCGAGGCATCACGGTTCTGTTTGTCTCGCACGATCTGGGTCTGGTGAAGCGTCTGTGCGATCGAGCGGCGTTGCTGGTGGATGGTCGGGTGGCGGCGTATGGTCCGCCGAGCGAGGTTGTGAATCGCTACGTTGGGCTGGTCCTGGAGCGGCAAGAGGCTGAGCGGCTTGGACAGGAAAAGCTTTCAGAGGGTGTGCCGCAGGCCGATAGGTCGGGACCTTCGGGATCCTTTCGACATGGCGATGGCGCGAGCCGGATTACCAGCGTCGAACTGCTGAATGCGCGAGGAGAGAAAGCGGCTTCGGTCGAGCCAGGGGACACGCTTTCGATTATCATCAAGGCGCGTGCGGAGAAGGATCTGGATGGTCCAGTGGTCGGGGTGCTGTTGCGCAATCGATTAGGGATCGACGTGTGGGGGACGAATACGCGGATTGAAGGTGTCGACCTCGGGGCGGTGCGCGCAGGGGAACAGTTTCAGGTCGAGTTTCACTTCGATTGCTCACTCACGCGGCAGGACTATACACTGACGGTTGCGACCCAGTACGTTGCCGGGTATAGCCAGGATTGGTTGGACGATGCGGTGGCGTTTTCCGTGGTGGATACGCGAGAGGTCGCTGGGTTGGCTAATTTTAAGACGAAGGTAGTGTGGAAGCGGATCGGGTAATGGGGGGGGCGGGATCCTAGTCCCGCAGCCAGCCCCTTGGCTGGCGCTACTTGAAGAATTCTTAAAGCGGAGGCATGGGCCTCCGCGCGGGACTGGAGTCCCGCCCCCCTGTTTTTAATGGAGCAATGACCGTATGCGACTTGCAGAGATTCAGGCGGCTATTCGGGACGAAGGGCTGGACGGTTGGCTGTTCTTTGACCATCATCAGCGAGATCCGCTGAGCTATCGGGTGTTGCAATTCACGCCTGGGTCGATGGTGACGCGGCGTTGGTATTACTTCATCCCTGCAGCGGGTGAGCCTCGCGGGTTGGCGCATAAGATTGAGCCTGGGACGCTGGGTCCTTTGCCTGGCGAAATTCAGCTGTATGCAGGTTGGCAGGAGTTGACTAGTGGTTTGCAGGCGCTATTGGGTTCCGCAAAAAAGATCGCCATGCAGTATTCGCCCAACTGCGCTGTGCCTTACGTTTCGATGGTGGATGCTGGAACGGTCGAGTTGATTCGAGGCATGGGCGTTGAGGTTGCGACCTCCGCCAACCTGATTCAATATTTCGAGTCGCGCTGGAATGCGGCGCAGCTTGCCAATCATATGGAAGCGGGCCGACTTGTGGACAAGATTCGAGGCGAGGCGTTTGCTCGGATCTCGGCTAAGCAGCGAGCCAACGTGCGAGTTACGGAATGGCAGATGCAGCAGTACATTCTTCAGCGATTCCGGGAACAGAACCTCATCACAGATCACGGTCCTGATGTTGCGGTGAATGCCAACGCGTCGAATCCGCACTACAACCCCACGCAGGAAGCATCGAGCGAGATCCGGCGCGGCGATCTGGTGCTGATCGATATGTGGGCCAAGCTCGATGTGCCGGACGGTGTCTACTACGACATTACTTGGACGGGCTTTTGTGGTGAGCAGGTGCCTGAGAAGATCCAGGAGGTTTTCTACACGGTGCGGGATGCTCGCGACAAGGCGATTATTCGGGTGAAGATCGCGGTCGCGAGTGGGGAGACGCTGTTGGGTTTCCAGGTAGACGACGCGGCTCGCGAGCATATTCGTCAGGCGGGATACGCCGACTACTTTTTTCATCGCACGGGGCATTCGATCGGCACAGAAGTCCACGGCGCGGGCGCGAACATGGACAATCTGGAAACGCACGACGAACGCCGCGTGATCCCGTGGACTTGCTTCTCCATTGAACCGGGTATCTACCTGCCGGAGTTCGGGATTCGTAGTGAGGTGGATGTGTTCGTGGAGGAGAAGGGCGCTCAGGTGACGGGCGAGATGCAGGTGGAGTTGGTGGTGGTGTAGAGGGTGTTGGCTCGGCTACACGATACACCTTGGAAGTTGTGTGCTGCGTCTGCAAAGCGCTACGCTTATTGCACAGGCAGTCCAATCCAAAACAGGACGGTTGATCCTCGTGCGCACTTCACCGGCTCAAGTGATCTGAAACAACATGGAAATCGTCAAAATCATCGGTCGCGAAATCCTGGATTCACGCGGGAATCCAACTGTAGAAGCGGATGTTCATCTGGCGGACGGCAGTTTGGGGCGCGCGGCGGTTCCCTCCGGCGCGTCCACTGGCGAACACGAAGCTGTAGAACTACGCGATGGAGATGCCGCCCGATATCTGGGTAAAGGCACGCGCAACGCGGTTCGCAACATTAATGATGAGATTGCCCCGGCACTGTTGGGAGCCGATGCGGAACGCCAGTCGCAGATTGATCGCAGCATGCTGGCATTGGACGGGACGCCGAACAAAGCTCGCCTGGGTGCCAATGCAATTCTGGCCGTCTCCATGGCGACCGCACGCGCGGCAGCTGCTAGCCAGCAGACGCCGCTCTATCGTTATTTGGGTGGCGTAAACGCGTGCCTGCTGCCCACGCCGATGATGAACATCCTGAACGGCGGCGCGCATGCCGACAACAGTGTGGACCCGCAGGAGTTCATGATCGCGCCGTACGGAGCTGATAAGTTTTCCGACGCTCTGCGTTGGGGTGCGGAGATTTTCCATACACTGAAGGGCGTCCTCAAGAAACGCGGCTACGCGACCTCCGTGGGTGATGAAGGCGGGTTCGCGCCGAACTTGAAATCGAACGAAGAAGCCCTGGAAGTCGTGCTGGAAGCCATCACGTTGGCAGGCTATCGGCCCGGCGACGACATCGGCATCGCGCTTGACCCGGCTGCCAGTGAGTTCTACGACAAGACCAAGAAGAAATACGTTTTCAAGAAGTCCGACAAGAGTGAACGGACCTCGGAACAGATGTGCGAGTTCTGGGCCGATTGGGTTCGGCAGTATCCCATCATCTCCATAGAAGACGGCATGGCCGAGGACGATTGGCAGGGTTGGAAGCTATTGACCGATACGCTCGGCAAGAAGATTCAACTGGTGGGAGACGATCTCTTTGTCACCAACTCAGGGCGCTTGGCAATGGGAATCGAACGCGGCGTCGCGAATTCGATCCTGGTCAAGGTCAACCAGATCGGTACGTTGACCGAAACCTTGGAAGCTATGAAGATGGCCTCCGATGCGGGTTACACAGCGATGGTTTCGCATCGTTCGGGAGAGACCGAGGATTCGTTCATTGCGGACCTTGCCGTCGCGACCGGCGCTGGCCAGATCAAGACAGGTTCCGCGAGCCGTACCGATCGCATCGCCAAGTACAATCAACTGCTGCGCATCGAAGAGGAATTAGGCTCAGGGGCACGTTACGCCGGACGAAAGGCCTTCCGTCAGTGAGTCCTTCGCCCGCTGTGTTCACCCGTAGGCGAAGAGTAATCGAGGCGCATTCCAAGTGAGCCGAACTCCGCTCGACGGTCGGCCATTGATCCTGACGGTCTTGGATGGATGGGGCTATTCGCCCACGACCGAAGGCAACGCAATTGCGTTGGCGCGCAAGCCCAATTACGACGAACTGCTGCGCGATTTCCCCAGCACGCTGATCCACACCTCAGGTCCGTTTGTGGGGTTGCCCGAAGGCCAGATGGGCAATAGCGAAGTCGGCCATCTGAACATGGGCGCGGGTCGCATCCTGTATATGGATGTCACGCGGCTGGATCGCATGATCAGCTCTGGCGACTTTTTCCGCGACCCGACTTTGCTGAAATCGATGCACCACGCCCGCACGCGGCGCTTGCACTTGTTGGGACTGCTGAGCGATGGCGGCGTGCATTCGATG
Source organism: Acidobacteriota bacterium (assembly GCA_040007495.1). Taxonomy (GTDB): domain Bacteria; phylum Acidobacteriota; class Terriglobia; order Bryobacterales; family Bryobacteraceae; genus Palsa-187. The sequence goes on from JBDTUY010000085.1 coordinate 5,147, forward strand.
AACACGCATCTGTATGCGCTGCTCGAAATGGCGCGGCGCGAATCGGTTGCCGACGTCTGCATCCACTGCTTCATGGACGGGCGCGACACGGGTCCGGAGACGGGGGCTGGGTTTATTGAAGAATTACAGCGCGAGATTCGCCGATTTGGCGTTGGCCGCATCGCCACGGTTGCAGGCCGCTATTACGCCATGGATCGCGACAAGAGATGGGAGCGCATTGATCGGGCTAAGCGTGCGATGACGGATGGCCTGGGAGAGAAGATCGCGAGTCCCGTGGCTGCCGTATGGAACTCCTACGAGCGAGGCGTCACGGATGAATTCATCGAACCCACCACCATCGTGGACGGCCACATGGAACCGGTTGGATTGATCCGTCCGGAAGACGCCTGCATCTTTTTCAACTATCGTGCCGACCGGGCCCGGCAGATGACCCAGGCGCTGATCGAAACCCCTATGAAGCTGCACTTCACCACCATGTCGCAGTATGACAAAAAGTTTCCGGTTGGCGTGGTCATTCCCAAGGAGATGCCGAATAACATTCTTGCGAACGTGATGGCAGCCGAGCATTGGAAAAACCTGCGCATCGCCGAGACGGAGAAGTACGCGCATGTAACCTACTTCTTCAACGGCGGCAATGAGAACGCTTATTTTGGCGAAGAGCGCGAAATGATCCAGTCGCCTCGCGTTGCCACCTACGATCTGATGCCGCAAATGAGCGCCGCCGGCATTGCGGAGGCCGCGATTAAGGCGATCGACTCAAAGTCTTTCGACGTGATCATCATGAACTTTGCCAACGCGGACATGGTGGGCCACTCTGGCAAACTCGGGCCAACAATAAAAGCCGTGGAAACGGTCGACGGCTGCCTGGGTGAGATCTACAGCGCGTTGAAGCGCGTCGGTGGACGCTGGGTCATCACCGCCGATCATGGCAACGCGGAACTCATGATCGATCCGGTCACCGGTACCCCGCACACCTACCACACCACCAATCCAGTGCCATTTATTGTGGTCGATGAAGAGAAGCGACCACTGCGCGCAGGTGGCTCGCTAAGGGATATCGCACCCACGATGCTCGCCATGCTGGAAGTGGCCAATAGCAAAGACATGACCGGTAGTGATTTGCGGATAAAGAAGTAGCAGGCGACGCAGCCGCCCCAGACGGATTAGCGAGCCGCTCCGTTCACGCTGTCCTTGAACGTGCCGTTCCGCTTGGCGATGTCGATCAGGGTCGGATAGAACTGGACGAAGGTGTGCTCCACGGCGGCGTTCTGCGAATGGCAAGTGTGGCAATCCGCGTTATTTGGCAGCGGCGCCACTGCTTCCTGAGCTTTAGCAAAATTGAAGTAAGCCCATCCACCGGTCGCAGCAAATCGCTGCGTGTCCTTGACCTCAACTTCAACCGCCGCCAAATCCTTCTGGAATTGGCCTCCGTGATTGATCGAGCCTTCGGTCGCTGCCGTACGGACTTCGAGCGCGAACATCGACTTATCCGGCCATTTCCCCGTCTTCAAGAACTCGTGATAAGCCCCAGGCTGGACGAACACGTTGTCGAACAGAGGCGGACCATTAGGATTGGCCGCCGGACCATAGGTCATGCCCTTACCCGCCGAAAGAAAGATCCACTCACGGTAGTCCGCAGGGAACTCCAGCTTGCCATCGCGCGAGAATCGCGGCGACGAAGGAGACGCAGCCTGCGTCGAGAAAAACACTCCACTGGCGACAATCAACAGCAGCGCGGCAACCAGGCTAGTTCGCTTTGACATCCTACAAACGTATCCTAAAAAAGCGACCTGCGTGTTCCCCATTTGGCAAATGCTAAACGTTTTCTCGTTTTCGCGGTAGTATTCAGAAAGTCCGACCGCAACGATCCAGGAGGGGCCAAATGGGACAACCGACCATCGAAACGCAGGGAATCTACAAACTAGAACCTACGACGGAGCTTTATGAAGCCCAATTTGCACAGATGGGAAATCACGACCAATGCCGGGACCATTTCTCATCGCTTGTATTGATCGAAGTCATCGTGAGAAATATTGACGATCGATTTAGCATAGGTGACTTCGCCCAAGCGCACGGCGAAAAGTCACTGAGTAATACTCAGGTTGCATGGGATGAGGCATTGCTGACCGAAGACGGACAGCAATTGACCGCCAGGGGCCAATTTGGGGTTCCAAGGCTAAGGAGCGGCTCTCACCGTCTCGCATTCTTTTTGCATTTTTACGATCCAGAGCTGCCGATACTCTGGACGTACGGAGAAATACCTCGCCCACCCACTCAGGCGATGCCAACCCATCTGGCGATGCTTGTCCCATATAATCCATGCGATTAGTCACCGACCCAAGGAAGTAGTTGAGTGGTTTCGGCCAATTCTAGACTTCCCATCGGAGTGCCATTATTTAGATCAAAGAGTTTTCCCATCTCTGATAGATCCTGATACGATGAGTCGTAGGTGAGCCTGTGCCAACCCGCAACGTAACCCTAACAGAAGAACTGGAACACTTCATAACGGAGAAAGTAAACTCAGGTCGATACGAAGATGCCAGTGATGTTGTTCGTGTGGCGCTGCGAACTCTGAAGCGCGAAGATACCGACGACGAATCGAAGCTAACAGACTTGCGGAGTTCCATCGACGAAGGTGATGCCAGCGGAGTTGCCGATGGCGACGTCTTTGCACGCGTTCGTAACACGCTTGCTGGGCGGTAATCAGTGAATCTCTGTCGCTTCTCGCGGCGTGCCGAACTGGACTTGCTTGAAATCGGTCGCTACAGCCTAAATCGCTGGGGAGAGCAACAGGCTTTATCTACTTGAATGACTTGGAAGTGCGCTGCAACCTATTGGCGGCCAATCCGAAATCAGGTCGCCCAAGCGACACCATCCGCCCAGGCCTTCGGCGCATGGAATGTGGTCGGCATGTGATTTTCTACCGCGAAGATCACGCTGGGATTTTCATCTCCCGTATTCTACACTTCAACATGCTTCCAAGTAGAAATCTCTAGCGGAGAGACGACCGTTATTCCAGCGTCGCGTCCAACGTGATCGGACAGCTCAATACCTTCGACACCGGGCAACCAGACTTCGCTCCCGCTGCGACCTCTTGAAACGCTTCCGCTGTAATCCCCGGCACGGCAGCCTTCATAGTCAAATGGATGCCAGTAATCGTGAATCCGGAAGCGTCCTGCGCCAGTGTCAGATCCGCTCGGGTATCGAGCTTGGTCGCTGTGAACCCCGCGTTCTGCAGCGCAAACGAGGTCGCCATCGTGAAGCACCCTGCGTGCGCCGCCGCGATCAGTTCCTCAGGATTAGTACCGTGTGCGTCGCCGAAACGGGTGTTGAATGAGTAAGGAGTCTGATTCAGCACCCCGCCAGGAGCGGACAATGTGCCCGAACCCTCCTTCAGGTCGCCTTGCCAAATTGCGTTTGCGGATCTACGAATATTCATATGTACATAGTAGACCTTCAGGCATCAGGCTGTGTTTCGGGGGCATGGCTCTGACAACGAAGGACGGTGGAGCACTGTTACAATTTCAGGCAGGGAGCGTCTGCGAACAGGAGAACCTGATATAAAGATCAACGTCGTTGTTCACACGGCCGAAGAGGGCGGATTTTGGGCTGAAGTACCAGCCATACCGGGCTGCGCAACTCAGGGCGACACGATGGACGAGTTATTGGCCAATGTCAGGGAAGCCATCGAAGGATGCCTCTCGGCTTGAGCGGTAAAGAAACTCTGTCGCGGGCTAGAGGAACGTCTTAAACTCCATCACATCACCGTCCTCCACCACGTACTCTTTTCCTTCTGTCCGCAGTTTCCCCAATTCCCGAGCTCTAGCAAAGCTCCCGCAAGCCACCAAATCCGCGAACGAAATTGTCTCCGCCAAGATGAAGCTCTTCTCGAAGTCAGAGTGAATTACGCCAGCAGCCACCGGAGCTTTATCCCCTGCGTGAATCGTCCACGCCCGAGTTTCCTTTTCGCCGGTGGTGAGATACGTGCGCAAGCCCAACAAATAGTACGCTTCCTTGATCAACACGCCGGAACCCGATTCCGTCACGCCCAAACCCGCGAGATATTCTGCCTGCTCTTCGACCGGCAAAGTGACAAGTTCGGATTCGATCTCCGCCGACACCACCACGGCCCGCGTTCCTAAGTGATGCGACGCATAATCGCGCACCTTCTGAACCCATGGATTCTTATCGGGATTACCCAAATCCTCTTCCGCTACATTGCAGGCGAACAGCGTAGGCTTGGCAGTCAACAGGAAGAACGGCTTCATGACGGCAGCTTCTTCGGGCGTGATCTCCAGCGAAAACGCGAGCTTGCCTTCGTTCAAATGCGGCTCCAGCCGATCGATCAGATCCACCTCGGCCTGTGCCTTTTTATCCCCGCTCTTCGCCAGCTTCTGCTGCTTTGAGCGCCGCTTCTGCACTGCGTCGATGTCAGCCAGAATCAGTTCAGTGTTGACGATATCGATATCGCGAATCGGGTCGACCGTGTCCATCACATGCTCGATGTCCGAATTCTCGAAGCAGCGGACCACTTGGACAATGGCGTCTACCTCGCGAATATGGCCCAGGAATTGATTCCCCAAACCTTCGCCTTGACTCGCGCCCTTTACCAATCCGGCAATGTCCACAAACTCGAACACCGACGGGATGATCTTCTGCGATCCGCTGATCTTCGCCAACACGTCGAGCCGTTCGTCGGGCACGGTGACCACGCCTTGATTCGGCTCAATCGTACAGAAACGGTAGTTGGCCGCCATCGCCTTGCGCGACTGCGTTACCGCGTTGAACAGCGTACTTTTGCCCACATTTGGCAGACCTACGATTCCGGCACAGAGCATGTTGGGTGAAAGATGACCTTTGGAGAATTTGTCGAAATGACGACGTTTCTAGTGTAGTCGCCACGGGCAGCGGTTGTATCCGCGGCGCATTCCATTAGTCTACTGAAAGCGCCATGCTGAGCGAAACCATCCGTCACATCGCGCTAAAATATCCTAATGCACAGAGGATTCCAACTTTGGGCCGTCTTGTGCCTTGCCGCGATTCGATTAGCCGCCGAGGGGACCGTAGTCCTACCGTTCGCGAACGCTGCCATAACGAAACCGGCAAACTCGGGCACCAATGTTGACTGGATCGGAGAAAGCGTCGCCGATACGATTCGCGAAGCCCTGATGTCGCGAAGTGTGACCACCATTGGCCGGGATGATCTGAAACAAGCTTTTAAGAGTCTCCGCCTGGTGCCACTCGCGCAATTAAGCCAGGGGTCGGTGCTGAAACTCGGCCAAACATTGCGGGCAGATTTTATCATCTATGGGACGCTTACATATCAGGCCCCCAAACCCCTTCCCGCTCCCCCGCCCGTAGCCCCTACACCCGCAGCCACCCCTGGAAGCACCACTCCGCCGGCGGCCACTCCCCCGCCCGCGCCGAAGCAACTCGGGAAACTAACCATTCGCGCGCGCTTCACGAATCGAATGAACCTGCAGCAGTCGCCGGAACTGGAAGAATCCGGCCCATTGGAAGATCTCGCCACCATGGAAGCACACTTGGCGTGGAGCGCCTTAAAGTTCATCGCACCGGACCAGACGCCGCCGGAGACGGATTTCCGCACTCTGCGCGGTCCGATCCGGCTCGACGTTCAGGAAAACTTTATTCGCGGCTTGCTAGCCACCAACAGCGAGCAACAGGAAAAGTTCTTCAAACAGGCCGCCAAGGTCGACCCGAAGTTTTGGCGTCCGCCTTTTGAACTAGGCAAGATCTACATCGCGCGCAAGCAATATAAGGATGCAGCCACCTGGCTGACGAAGGTCGAGCCACCGGCAACCCATCAGCGCGAACAGAAGTTCTACCTCGGCGTCGCTAAATTGAATGCCGGCGATTATGTCGCGGCGCAGGATATCTTCACAGCCCTGGTCGCGCACGATCCCACGGCGGAGAACTTCAACAATCTGGGCGTCGCCGAGAGCCGCCGCGGTCAGACTCACGCCCTGGAAAGCTTTCGCCAAGCCCTGAACGCCAACCCATCCGACCCTGACTATCACTTCAACTTCGGCTACATGTTGTGGAAGACTGGGCAGTTCGAACCGGCAGCCGATCGTTTCAGAGCCGTTCTGGACCGTGTCCCGACCGATGCTATCGCGACGCGCCTGCTTGGCCGCGCGCTCCAGCAGCAAGGTCCGCAGAATCCTAAGACCAACAAGGACGCTGCCGCCGACCTCAACTTAGAACGTCCTAAGAATCGCTTCGAGCTGATGGTTATGTCGGCTACCGTACTGGTAAATCCCAAAGGTGCGTTGTCCGATCAAGGTGGAGACGACGATCAGATAAAAGACGATCAGTAGCCGCCGCTAGTAGGTCCGACGCGTTTACCAAAACTTGCAGAAGTTCGAACCGCCGTTCCCTTACAGGCTAACCATGTCGAACCCGCTATAATCTGAAGAGTAAATGAGCCAAGCCTTCGGTGCCACGGACCCCGGTTGTGTTCGTTCCAACAATGAAGACCGCTTTGTAGTCGATCCCACCGCCGGATTTTATTTGGTTGCGGACGGCATGGGCGGCGCACAAGCAGGCGAACGCGCGTCACAAATCGCCGCCGAAACGCTAGTGGAGGTCGTGAAAGAAGAAGGCGCAGAGATGAATGCCGCGAGGCTCGCCTCTGCCTTTCATTTGGCGAATCAGCGCGTCAAGGACACCGCTTCAAGGGATCAAAGCCTGCACGGCATGGGCACCACGCTGGTCGCGGCCTTGGAGCGCGATGGCCATGTGATGATTTCAAGCGTCGGCGACAGCCGCGCCTATCAATTGACCAATGGCCAGTTGACCCCCATCACTGAAGATCAGACCTGGGTGCAGGACATCGGACGCAGACTGGGCCTCACAGAAGAGAATCTGCGCACACATCCCATGCGTCACGTCCTCACCATGGCAATCGGCGTCTCCCAGGAGTTGAAAGTGAACTCCTACTCCGTTCCCGCATCTGTGGGCACCGTAATCCTACTCTGCAGCGACGGCCTTCACGGAGTGGTCGCGGAAAAGGACATTGCACACATCCTAGCCGGACCTGAGCCTCTGGATCTACGCGGAAAACAGCTGATCGAAGCCGCCCGGGCACTGGGAGCACCCGACAACGTGACCGTCGTCCTGCTGGAACCCGCTCGTTAAGAACGTAAGTTATTCCGGAACGCATTGTGTTCTCAGGAACGGATTCTATAAAATTGGGGCAGCATGCGCCCCTCCCTCGCTATTTCGCTCGCGTTCGCGTTTCTTCTTCACTTCCCTGCGGCAGCCCGCGTCGCTCCAATTCGTGACGCCGTCAGCACACAGCCTGCCGGGAAGACTCCCGTAGGAATCAATCCGAATGACTGGGCTCT
>JBDTUY010000086.1:0-12404 GCA_040007495.1 Acidobacteriota bacterium
CTCAGTTTTATTTAACTTCGCTTGGCGTTGCGCACACCTGGCGCGCTAGATTGGAGTAATGGAACTCAAGAACTCAATAGCGTTGGTGACCGGCGGTAGTTCAGGCATCGGCAAGGGAATTGCGAAGGCCCTACTATCGGCCGGCGCACGCGTGGCCATCACCGGACGCGACAAGGCGCGCCTGGAGGCAGCCGCCAAGGAGATGGGCGCGCATCCCATCCACGCGGACGTGTCCAAAGAAGCCGACGCCGAGATGACCATGCGGGAGATCCTTTCTAAGTTCGGCGGCCTGGATGTCCTGATCAATAACGCCGGTGTGGGGAAGTTCAAACCATTACTGGAAATGGACTTGGCGAGCTTTGAGCGCACCTTTGCCACCAACGTAACCGGTGCGATGCTGATGACGCGCGAAGCCGCCAAGCACTTCGTAGGCAAGAATCGCGGCAATGTGGTCAATATCGGCAGCACCGCTTCGCATCGCGGAGCACCCAATGGAACCGCTTATTACGCCAGTAAGTTTGCGCTGCGCGGGATGACCGAGTGCTGGCGCGCCGAGCTCCGCAAGCACAATATCCGCGTGATGCTGGTGAACCCAAGCGAAGTGGTCACCAACTTTGGGGCGGCTGCCGGTTTTGAGCAGAAGGACAATCCCAGTAAACTGCGTCCGGAAGACATCGCCCACGCGGTGTGCGCCATTCTACAGATGGAAAATCGCGGGTTTACCACCGAATTGACGGTATTCGCGACCAACCCGCAGGACTAACGAACGTCTCGGACAGGCCTGGCACGCGAGCGCGGGCCTGCCGGGACTTTTACTGCGCGACCGTCAGCCCCGTAACATTGGCTGCCACTCCGCCCTGCGACACCACGACATCCAAAGGTGTATTCAAGCGAGCATTATCCGGCACCTTGAAGTTGATCTGAAACAGCCCAACGCCCCCAGGCACCTGCCCGACGAAGGCGACGTCAACCTGTTGGTTGTCGATGGTCATGGTCGGCACCGTATTCGGAATGCTGAAAGGGGCCGCGCTCGGAGCCGGAGCGCCTGTTGCAACGCTGGGCGTCACCGGACCCAGACCGATCAGATACATGGTCAAAAACTCGCCGCGCTTGGCCGGATTGCTGGCAGTCACCAGAGAATAATCCACGGCGTGTTGCACGATCAGCGTTCGGGAGGTCGTTTCGGTCGCGGTCGGATCTTCGAATGCCGCCACGCCAGGTTGGAACGGAACTACGCGGATTTGTACGGGATTGCTTATGCCACTGTCGCTAATCGCGATCACCCAGGCCGGTTGATTCGGCGCCAATTCCACGGGCAACTGCACGTTTACCTGCGTGGGTGTCACAAAGAACAGCGCCGCCTCGTTCGGACCCACCAGGATATCGGTGCCCTTATAGCCCATGGGCAGCGGCACAGTACCTGTCGATTCGGTTACGCTTGCCAGATTCGCTCCGTACACCTCAGCCACGGTTCCCGAAGCCAGCGATCCTCCTAGCTTGCGATAGTCGTTATTCACAATCCCGTTGTCAAATAATACCGGTGCCGCATTCGGCGAGACACCGCCCGTCAGCACCGTCAATTCCTCCGGGAAATCGGCGGAATCGGCGCGGAATAAAATATTCATCGACGACGTATCGGTCCCCGGCTGCCAACTGGCGGAATAAACGCCAGTGTTGTCATCCCCTAACAAAGATAACGGCGGATCGCCATTGGTGAAGCTCGCGACCACCGAAGCATTGGTCACCGCAGTCCCGCAGCTATCCCGCAGATCTACACTCAGCGAATTCGGCCAGCCTGCTGCCACTGCAAATGTATCGGCCAAGCCAGTTGACGTAATCACCAAGCGGTCGGGCGTGCAGCCAGTCGCTTTGGGCCCGGCATTGTCGCTCATTAGCCTACTTGACGGTACATCTCCGACCGCGTTCGCCACGATCAAGGTGATGTTCATCGTCCGCAAAGTAGTGCCCGTGACGATGGAGATTTCGCCGCGATATACGCCCACCCCAAGGATCTGGGTGCTGAGCGAGACCGTGACATGCAGAACATCCAGATAGGAGACGTTGGTTTTATCCTGCGACACCCTCAACCAGTCGCCACCCGAGGAGGTGCTCGCGCTCGCCCGGACCGCTGTGGGTGCCCGATACCCGAGCGTCAGATTAAAAGTCCTCGTTGTCGGTGTCGTCGAGAACGGCGGCATCGTCAGCACCGCGCCTGATTCGTCAAACTCAAAATCCGTGGCCTCGGCCGTGGAGAACACATTCAGAACCACCACCACGAATTGTGGACCATTCAGCGCCCCAGGTGCATTCACGCGAATCAGTCCATAGTTGGTCCCAGCTGGCAAATTGACCGCCGACAATTTCACATTGGCCGAGAAACTACCCGGCGAAGTAAGAGTTGACGTTCCGCTCGCGCCGGACAGGACCAGCCAGTCGCTACCCTTCAGGACCTCCGCACTCCAATTCAGCGTGCTCTGCGGCGCGCGGTTGAGCACTTTGACTGTCCTGGTTCGTGTATCCGCAGCCCCAACCTGTTGCTGGAATCGCAGACCCGTGCTGCTCAGCTCAAGATAAGGACCAGCCGGAGCAACGTACAGCAAAATCGGCACGTCGTAGGTCCCAACGCTCGAAGTGAATCGGATCGCGTCGCGATAGAAGCCAATCGCCAGTCCCGTGGTATCGATCGTCACCTTGATCACCGTGGTTTTGCGAGGCGTTGCGCTGCCTTGCGCAGGCGTAAAACCGGTCACCCACGCGCTATTCCGCAGAATCTTTCCGCTGTAAGCGATCGCTCCGCCGCCACCGGTGTTACGAATAAACAAATCCGCCGTCTGTTTGCCAGGGTTGGCGAACCTACCCAGGAAGCTAACCACCCTGGGCCAGGCTTCTACCTTGGGAGGCTGGTTCACGATATTCAGCGTGATCGCCACATCCACGGGCGCGTTGGTCGTCCCGCGAATCGTGATCCGCAGGCGGCCCGTGTAGGTGCCGACCGGGAGGGTCCCCTGATCCGGGCTGACCGCGATGCGCCCCGGAATTACCCCCGTTGCCGGAGTTGCCAACAACCACGCAGGAGCGGCGGACCCGGCGATGCCCGCGTCCATCGCAACTACGAATGTCGCGCCGGACTGCGGGTCCGAGAGAACGGTTAAGACCTGCTGCGGAGGAAGGTCGCCTCCCTGAATCGCGGTGAAGGTCAAGCTGGACGCAGAAACGCCAATGGTTCCCGCCGCTATGACGGTGAATGAGTAGACCTTTGCGACTGTTACCTGCGCGCTATCGGTCACCTGCACCGTAAAGCTGAAGACTCCCGTCGTGGTCGGAGTACCGCCTAAGGTGACGATCCCTTTGCCTTGGCCTCCAACTCCGCCTGCAACTAGACTAAAACCCTGCGGAGGATTACCCAGAAAGCCGTAAGTATAAGGCCCCGTGCCGCCGGAAACTTCGATCTGCGTTGAGTAGGGCACGCCGACTGTCGGCGATGGCAAGGGAGACGCAGTCACAAAGCTCAATGTGGGACTTACGGTCACGCTGAATGCCTTTGTAACCGCGTTCTTGTTCGCATCCAGAACCGTTACGTTGAAGGCGAAAGTGCCGGTAGTCGTCGGCATACCGCTCAACGCTCCAGTGGTCAGCAGAGTCAAGCCCGGCGGCAGATTGTTCGCTGCCCCTCCAACGGCCATCGTGAACGCGTAGGGCGAGACCCCACCCGTAGCTTGGATCAAGCCGGTATAGGCAACGCCAACACTGCCGGCGGGAAGCGTGCTAGTCGTGAACCCCAAAGGCAGCAAAATATCCAAAGGCACACTATGCAGAAAATTCGGGATGTCCGTCGCGCTGGCTGGCGTATCGGGCGCGATTGCCGCTTCGCCCTGAATCCGGGTCAATTGCGCCGTGGTGGTGGTGTAGCTGATGCTAAATGGGATGGTTACAGTATCAGTAGCAGCCGGGTTACTCAGGCTGACTTCATAGACGGCTGTGACGGCCCCATTGACATTCGACAGGATGGTCGACGGCGCAAAGGAAAAAGCTCCGCCACCCTGCGAAGTGGCCGCAGTCAACCGAAGTTCGCCATTGCCGAACAAGACCGTTTGCGGCGCGATGATCAGGGCATCGGTCGGTATCCCGGTCAACTTAATCCGAAAGCGCGTTCCGGTGTCGGCAAGACCGGCGGTAGAGAGATCACCTCTTGCCGCAGCGCCGATCAACTTGGGATTGTAGAATCCCGATTCCGTTCCGCTGTTCGGCGCGCCAGTTGCACTTTGGTCCACAGCACTCGTTCCGCCAACCGTCCGCATCCTGAATGCGCCTGCGATTAGTTGCCCAAAGTTCAGCGTGAAACCCGAGAGGCGACTGCCGCTTCCGGTGATGTTCGTAGTCGTAATGGCAATGCTATTGGCGGAAGCCCCCACATTATACGGACCGGATTGCAGCACCACGGGGACCTGTCCGGTAGCAGTCACCGTTACCTGCAAGGGTGCCCCCAAGCTGGCGGCATTGGCCTGCAATCGCAGGTTGGTGAAGCGAAAGATCCGTTGTCCGTTCGGACCCGGTGGATCGAACGGGACGGCTACCCAGGTGAACAGATTACCGCTGGCCTGCCCTTGAAAAATATTCGGCCGACCCGCTGAGGGACCACTGTAGGTCGCGCCCCCGCCAGCCCCCGTCATGGTGCAAATTCCATTGACGGCCGCACACGCGAATTGGTTCCCCTGCTTCGGCTCATCCACCAACAGCAACGCCTCGGACCAACTGCCCGAACCAGCCAGAACGCGACTCTTATTGGTGATGTTCGCTGACAAGCTGAAGGTCATTGGCTGCAGGGTCTGCTGGGCTGGTGTTGGCGTACCGCCGGTGCATGTGACCACTACATCCGAGACTCGCTCCGCATACCCTTCGGCGCGCACCGTGACGGGCGCGGTCGAAACTGAACAAACGACCTGGTTCGATTGACCAGATACCGGGATACCAGCAGCCAGCAGGAACGCAAGCGCGATCCAACCTCCACCAATTCTGTCCTTCAAGCAATTGATACGATGTCCCACAGTGTCGCCTTGTAATGCCCTTAGAATGATAAGATAGCCTAACTTGTACTAGCTGCCGCGCAGTACCATATTACTAGTACCCATACCTTAACATCGGGGCTTTCGCAAGCTTCCATTACCGACCCATGAGTGCGGAACCTAGCTCCGGCGCGCATCAGATCCCCACCAGAGGGGTCCACCCAAACGCCAACGACGTGCGCGACCCAAGTCTCCGTACCTGGCTGATGATTCCCTGGATACTGGCCGTCCCCTTTTACCTTACGACCTTATCGGCCCAAACTGACCAACGCATTCCCCGCCAGATTTCTGACCCCGTCGGAGCAATTCAAGGAATCGTCCGATCTGCGTCCGGTCTCGGCTTGGGCGGTACCCGCGTCAATCTCAATGCCACCAACGGGGGCACCGCAGTCACCACCTACACAACGGGCGACGGCGTTTTCCGGATCTTGAATCTGCCACCGGGTTCTTACAGCCTGACCGCAAGCCGCGATGGATTCGAGGCATCCAGCCCCGTCTCCCTCATTCTGCGGTCGAGCGAAGTGCTCGGCGTCGAAATCGCCTTGATCGCCCTGCCCACACCAGAAAAATCGATTCCTGCCGCTCCCGACCCGATCAGCATTTATCGCGACTACCCGATTACGCAACTTCCACCCGACGGCGTGCCCTTCCTTCCGCCGATCTCTCAAAACCTACCCCCTGCCGACCAAGTATTCACGCCCGTCCCCGACCGATGGCAATACCGATACCCGGACTATCGCCGTTATGGCGAGCCTGACGGAAAGGGCGGCGACGTACCGTTCACGCCGAGCTTCTGGTACGATCCCTTCAACAAGAACAAGTTTAAGGGGGACGAGCCGATTCTGCCCAAACTGCTGGGTCAACAGACCTTTTTGAATCTGACGTTCGCCAGCGACACCTTCACCACGGGTCATCGCCTGCCCACCACCAGTAATCTAGGCTCGGCCGATCCCAACTCGGAGCAGTTCTTCGGACGCTTCGGTCAATTCTTCCTGAGCCAGAACTTCAGCTTCGGTGCCGACCTGTTTCACGGCGACACCAGCTATCGCCCATTCGACTGGCGCATCAAATTTACGCCTGAGGTCAACGTAAGTTATCTCAAGGTTCGCGAAAACGGCATCGTCAACGCCGACGTTCGCCAAGGGACCACTCGCTTGGCAGCGCACGCTGGTCTGCAGGAGGCTTTTGTTGAAGCGAAGCTCCGCAGCCTGAGCAACACCTTCGATTTCGTCTCAGCACGCGCGGGTATTCAGAGCTTCAGCAGCGATTTTCGCGGCTTCATTTTTTCCGATCAGGAGCCCGGTCTGCGCATCTTCGGCAACCTTGATGCGAACCGGCTGCAGTACAATCTCGCGTACTTCGCGATGCTTGAAAAAGACACAAACAGTGGCCTGAACACCTTCCAATACCGGGGACGCCAAGTCTACATCGCGAACGTGTACCGGCAGGACTTCCTGAAACCCGGCTATACAATTCAGGCCAGCGTCCATTACGACAAGGACGACGCGACGCTACATTATGACGACAACCATTTCCTGGTTCGCCCCTCTGCCATCGGCATCGCGCGACCGCATGCCGTCCGGTCTTATTATTACGGCCTGACCGGCGACGGTCACTTCGGCCGCATCAATGTGACGCACGCTTTCTATCAGGTCCTGGGGCATGACACGTTAAATCCCATCGCTGGCCGCGCGACCGACACCAACGCCCAAATGGCCGCAGCCGAACTTTCGATGGATCGAGATTGGTATCGCCTGCGCGTAGCGGCGTTCTATGCATCCGGCGACAGTCATCCGCGAGACGGCACGGCCCGAGGCTTCGATTCGATCCTCGACAACACTACCTTCGCAGGCGGTATCTTCAGCTTCTGGAATCGAGAAGGTCTGCGCTTGACAGGCTCTGGCGTCGGCCTGGTGCAAGGCAATAGTCTGCTAGCCGACCTTCGATCCAGCAAGCTACAGGGCCAGGCCAACTTCGTCAACCCTGGTCTGATGCTGTACAACGCCGGTGCCGACTTTGAGCTCACCCCGCGCCTGCGCACGGTTCTCAACTTCAGCACCGTCCAGTTCCAGCACACCGAGCCTCTTCAGTTATTGCTCTTCCAGCCGGGCCTCAAGCGAGGGGTCGGTGCGGATTCCGGCGTTGGCGTGATCTATCGGCCCGCTGTTTCTGAGAACATCGTTGTCACGGGCGGCTTCAATCTGTTCCGGCCTTTTGGTGGCTTTCGTGGGATCTACTCGACGTCGAATTTGGTTTCAGGATTTGTGAATGTTCGGACTCAATTCTAAACTGCCGCGATTCGCGAGTGCGCCGCTGTTCTGCGCCATTGCCGTCGCCGGCCTGATCCTGCTTGTCACGCGTCCTCTCCTGCCGCAGGATAGGGCAGGCTCGTCGCAAGCCGAGGCCGACAGTCAGAGCGCTGGCTGCGTCTCCTGCCATACCTCCACCGACGCAGCGAGCATGCACGCCTCGGGAACCGTCCACATCGGCTGCGCCTTCTGTCACGGCGGCGACGCGAGCGTTACAAAACCATCGACACCTTCATCGGATCTCGCAAAGGACCCTCTATATCTCGCAGCGAAGAACAAGGCGCATCCTCAGCCCCGCCTTCCGCAACTTTGGAGGAGCTCTGCCAACCCCGTGCGCCCCTACACGGACTGGACCAAAGAGAGCAGCGAGTACATCCGTTTCGTCAACCCCGGAGACCTACGCATCGCGGAAAAAACCTGCGGTGCTGCAGCCTGTCATGTTTCGGAAGTCCGCAACGTTCAGACCAGCATGATGACCCACGGTGGCATGCTGTGGGGAGCCGCCCTCTACAACAACGGCGCATTCCCCTTAAAAAACGCGAACTTCGGCGAAAGCTATGCCGCTGACGGAACTCCGCAACGCATTTCGACCTATCCTGCGCCGACCCCCGAACAGACGCGCGACAAAGGCATTCTCCCTTTCCTCGATCCTCTGGCGCGTTGGGAGACCTCGCAACCCGGTAACATTCTGCGCGTCTTTGAACGCGGAGGCGGCCCTCGCGCAGAGATCGGCAACCCCAACACACACGCCGAGCCCGGCCATCCCGACGACAAGCTGAGCGACCGAGGCCTAGGCACCGAACTGCGTACCGACCCCGTATTTATTGGCTTGCAGAAGACTCGCTTGATGGACCCTCTGCTATCGCAACCGGGCACCAACGATCATGCAGGCGATTACCGGGCCAGCGGCTGCACCGCCTGCCACGTCGTCTACGCCAACGATCGTTCGCCAGTGCACTCAGGCCATTACGCGCAATACGGCAACGAAGGCAAGAGCGCTCAGTCCGACCCGACCATTCGCAAGGATGAATCAGGACATCCCATCCGCCACGAATTCACGCGCAGCATCCCGACCAGCCAGTGCATCGTTTGTCACATCCACCCCGGCACGAATATGGTCGCGTCGTATCTGGGCTACATCTGGTGGGACAACGAAACCGACGGCAAGAAGATGTATCCTGCGGAGCAAAAAGACCCATCGGATAACGACCGCTTCGTGGCATGGCAGCAGAACCCGGAAGGCGCAGCCGTGCGAGGCCTGTGGCTCGATAACAACTTCCTGAACAAGCTCGGCACTGCGGACTTCAACAAGGAACTGGAGCACACCCAGTTCGCCGACTTCCACGGCCACGGTTGGGTGTTCCGAGCCGTCTACAAGCGCGACCGCAAGGGCAATCTACTCGACGCGAAGAACACGGTGGTTCCGCACGAAGATCCCAAGAAGTTCGATAAAGCCGTCCATTTGATGGATATCCATTTGGAAAAAGGCATGCACTGCGCCGACTGCCACTTCGAACAGGACTCACACGGCAACGGCAACCTGTACGGCGAGACGCGCAACGCGGTGGAGATCGATTGCATTGACTGCCACGGCACCATCAATCAAAAAGCGAATCTGAAAACTTCCGCCGCGGCCGCGCCCAAAGGCGGCACGAATATGGCCCTGATGCGCACCGGCACCGGCCAACGACGTTTCTATTGGGAGAATGACAAGCTCTATCAACGATCCTCCGTCGAGCCAAACAAGCAGTGGGAAGTGGTCCAAACCATCGACACCATCACACCCGGCAATGAACACTACAACGAAGCGTCGCGACTGGCAAAAACGATTCTGAAAGATGGCACAACCTGGGGCAGTGCTCCTACATCGGATGCTCAACTCGCGCACTCCAACAGCAAGATGACCTGCTATTCGTGCCACTCTTCCTGGACCACCAGTTGTTTCGGCTGCCATCTGCCAATGAAATCGAATGGCAAGGCACCGATGCTGCACAACGAAGGCACGGAGACCCGCAACTACACCAACTATAACTTCGAGGTTCTGCGCGACGACATCTATATGCTGGGCGTCGACGGCACCGTCACAGGCAACCGCATCGCGCCTACCCGATCGACCTGCGCCGTGGTCGTCAGTTCGCAAAACGCCAATCGCGACTGGATGTACTATCAGCAGCAGACGATTTCGACGGAAGGCTTCAGCGGGTTCGGCTTCAGCACCTACGTTCCGCACACAGTCCGCGCTTCGGAGACCAAAACCTGCACCAGTTGCCACGTTTCGCGCGATGGTGACAACAACGCATGGATGGCGCAGTTGCTGATGCAAGGCACGAATCTGGTCAATCAAATAGGTCGTTTCGCCTACGTCGCGGAGGGCAGCAAGGGATTGGAAGCCGTCGCCGTAGCCGAACGTGACGACCCGCCCGCAGTCTTCGGCAGCGACCTCCAGCAGATCGCCTATCCGAAAAACTACAAGGAGATGGTCGAAAAACATCACCGCGAGCTCGACGACGCCGACCATCACGCAGGCAATGTACTCGACCTCCAGTTGCGCGGTGAATACCTCTACGCGGCTCTGGGCAAGGACGGCTTCCGCATCTATGACGTAGCCAACATCGAAAACAAGAACTTCAGCGAACGAATAACGACCGCGCCGGTCTCGCCCCTGGGCCAACGCTTCTACGTGAAGTCGAAGTACGCCACAGCGGTCGCATCGCCGTCCACCATGGCGGTCGATCCTCTGCGTAATCGCAATCCGCAAAACGAAGAGCAGTCCATCGCGTTGATGTACGGCTTTCTCTACGTGACCGACGCCGAAGAGGGTCTCATAGTCGTCGGCGATCCCGACCTGAAGAGCAAGAGTCCCGGCGTGCTCACTCTGCTCGATGGCAACCCGACCAATAACTTCCTGAAACGGGCCACTACGTTTAACCCCAATGGCGTCCTGAATGGGGCCAGACGCATTACGATTGCCGGAACCTATGCCTACATCCTGACGCCTCGCGGCTTGGTAGTGGTCGACATCTCGAATCCCGTGCAGCCCGCCCTCACCGCGCAGATCGGAGCGCCGGACCTGATTGAACCCACCGGAGTGGCCGTCCAATTCCGCTATGCCTTTGTCACCGACAAAGAAGGTCTCAAGGTTCTGGATGTCACTTCACTTGCTCAGCCGAAGCCCATTCGCGGAGCCTTGGCCAAGCTCGAAGATGCCCGCAACGTCTACGTGGCCCGTACCTACGCCTACGTCGCTGGAGGCAAACAGGGCCTGGTGATTGTCGATGTCGAAAAGCCCGAGCACCCACGCATCGATCAGGTCTTCACGGCCCAAGGCGAAATCCGCGACACCCGCGACGTGAAACTGGGCATGACGAATGCCAGTGCCTTCGCCTACATAGCCGATGGCGACGCGGGTCTGAAGGTCGTGCAACTCTTCGCCCCAACCGACAATCCCAACTACCTCGGCTTCAGCCCCCGCCCCACGCCCAAGCTAGTGGCCAAGCACAAAACGCGCGGCCCTGCTCTCGCGATCTCAAAAGGCGTAGACCGCGACCGGGCCGTCGACGAAAGCGGCAACCAGGTAGCCGTCTTCAACCGCCGAGGCTCACGCCCCTTCAACCGAACCGAGGCCTTGCGCCTGTTCCAGCACGGCAACGGTCAGGTGTATTCGGTAACGGACACCCCGCCAAGTGCACCCGTCCGGCGCTAATGCCCCTCCCAGCCTTGACACCGCCGACCCGCCAGCGTAGCTTGGTTGAGGCCACTGCATCCATCAGGGCCGGATTTCAAGGAGTTTCATTATGCGAGCAGTCGTAACTTTCGCTGCAGGATTGCTGCTGGCCGTCGGCCCCGCACTGGCGCACCACTCTCTGGACGCTGAATTTGATCGCAGCAAGCCGATCACTGTCACCGGCACCGTGACCAAGATCGAGTGGCAGAACCCGCACATCTGGGTCTACGTGGACGCCAAGGATGCCTCAGGCAAAGTGGTGAAATGGCAGTTTGAAGGCGGTCCGCCCAACGCCTTGCGCCGGTCCGGCTGGAATAGGGACTCGCTCAAGTTAGGCGACACCGCTACTTTTACAGGTTTGATGGCGCGCGTCGATGCCAATATCGGCAAGAATACCGCCCATGCCGAACAGGTCACCCTACCTGGTGGTAAGAAGGTTTTCGCGGGCAACGCGGAAGAAGCGCCGACCAAGTAGCCGTATCTGCCCAAAGTCCCCCTCCTCTGCCGTGTGGCCGTGGAATCGCTACGTTCCACCTGTTATCATTGACCTTTCGAGGGGGATTCATTCGTGCGTTCTTTGTTCAACTGTCTGGCTGCCGGAGTTCTGCTGATTTCCGCCAGCACCGCGATCCTAGCGCATCATTCTTTTGACGCCGAGTTCGACCGCAGTAAGCCTGTCAAGTTGACCGGCAAAGTGACCAAGGTCGAATGGATGAACCCGCACGTCTGGATCACGATCGACGGCAAGGTGGTGGATCAGGCCGACACCAAGATCACCAAGTGGGAATTTGAATTGAACGCACCCAACGCCCTTCGCCGCCAAGGCTGGAGCCGCGACACCGTGAAGGAAGGCGACGTCGTCACGGTCGACGGCTGGCACGCCAAGGACGGCAGCAATCACATTAACGCGCGTGAGGTTATGACCGCCGAAGGCAAGTCCGTGCTAACCGCTTCATCCGGCGGCGACACCAAGTAGCAGCTAGTTATGCCTCTAGCTGCGGATCAAACCTCCATAGCGCAACGGACTGCAATCTGCGTTCATCGGTGTTTATCTGCGGCTAATTTCCATGCCTTCAAATGCCCTGGATTCGTCCGCGGCCTCTGCTTCTGAATCCCTTCAAACACCGCGTTAAAATCCCGAAACAGCGCCTTGTAATTGTCAGGATTCCGATACGCCTTCTTCTGATAGCCTTCGCTCAACTCCGCGAGCTCTTCCACCTGCGCCCATCCGTCTGGCAAAGCGTATGCGTAGTACGGATACTCCAGCGGCACATTGCGAGCCAGAACCACATTGATATTCCGCCCGCG
>JBDTUY010000087.1:0-12375 GCA_040007495.1 Acidobacteriota bacterium
CCAGTAGCAGGGTTTCCGCCCGGATCTCAACAGCCAGAGCCAATGCCTCGCTTTCTCCAGGATCAAGACCAATTGCAAGTAGGTCGGTAGTCTTTGTTGAGTCGATCACCTGCCGCACGTGAAGCCATTCGTGATTAGCCTTCTCAACCGAACGTGCAACTGGGAAACTGGCTCCCGCAACGACTACTTCTTCAAAGACTGCTTGAGGTATTGTAATTTCACCGAACAGAGTGTGCAGCAGATGGAAGTCATCGAGCGCGGCGAGGTAGATGAGCGGACTGCTGTTGCAAACGACCAAGCCCAGCTACCTAGTCCGGCGTCTTTCAAATTCTTCAATTGCTCTGCCGTCTGCTTCCCAATCCTCGAGGGTGTAGATGACGTAGGGGATGCCGCGTTGCTTGAGAAGTTCCATAAACTCTATCCGACTCAGCGCAAGTTCGCGGGCTGCCTTGCCAGCAGGCATCTTCCGCTCGGCAAAAAGCGAAAGGATCGCCTCCTTGCGAAGATGCTCTTCGAGGTGCGGCCTGTCGACGGATTCTTCGGCTACATCGAGTTCGATCTGGAGTTTCACTGCACCTCCATTGTACCGCTGCGCGTATCCGGATCTTCTACAAGGGTCAACGACTCAACCAGTTTAGCGGAATCGTATAAGCCATAGCTCACGCCGCAATGCAAGGAGTCGCGAAGAAGGTAGTCCGCCCGATCTGCGTCCACCTCTCCGGAAACCAGCTGGCTAAGGAAAGCCAACTCAGGTGACTTCTCCATAAGACGAACAAGCACTGCTGATGCGCCTGGAAAGAACGTTTGGTCGAGTAGCTCATTGAGCACTTTGCCTATGACATAAATTGAGACTTTCTCGTGATCCCGGCCTGGAATCCCCTTCTCTCCAGCGTCTGCAAATGCTGGATGCCCAATATCATGTGGCAGCCCCATCAACCGAATGAGTTGCCGAGCTTTGGCGATTGTGGCATCAGCAAGCTCCGGAACTTGCTTCAGATCCTGCTCGATAGGGTCATGATGATCCTGGACAAGGTGATCAAAGACCTGACTTGCAAGCTCCATAACACCTAAACTGTGCTCGAAACGCGTGTGAACCGCACCTGGATACACATAGTACTCCGTGGCAAGCTGGCGGACGTGCCGGAGGCGTTGGAAGATCGGATGATCAATGATCCTCCTTTCGTTTCGCGAATACTTAACGAAACCATGCACCGGACACCGAACTCGCTGCGCGGGCGCGTTTTCACCAGGCAAGTAATCCATGTCAGCATAGGCGAATAAAAAGCAAAAGCATATAGTCTCTCAACTGGGTCGTTTAACGTCCCTGTATCGTAACAGAACGGGCTGGAAATGTTTTGGACGCGTCGAGCTCATACCTTGAACTCTGCTATCTTTCCTCAAAGCCAGATGTGTCAAATTTCAGCGTCCGACTGTTCTCAGTAACCGTCCGGATCACGTTGTCTGGGGTGCCGTTCGGGATCTCGGCTTCGATCTCCAGAGTGATCGTGACCTTGGCGTCCAATAAACCGGCTAGGTGCTGCACTACCGAGCTAGCGATCGCGTCCACGTCGCGGGAAAGGCGAGTCGCATTGACCTTTACAGATCCGTGGAATCGGCGAAGGACGTGGGCCTTTAGCTGTTTAGATCCTCCCACAGCACCTTGGTCAGCATTCGCAATTCCTGCACTGACCGCGCTAGCCGCACCGTTGTTGTCCGTACTAACGACCGTCTCAGCGGCTTTGGTCGGAGCGGAATCCTTCGCTATTTGAAGAGCAGCAACCTCCGGCTTTACCACTACGTTATTGGCATTCAACTGGACACCAGGGCGACGACCCACTTCTAAGCCCGGGTATGGCAATGGGAGGGGTTGGGCCTTGTCCCAGACGGATTTTGCGGATCTTGGGCCCGCTCGTCCATCGATTCTGCCCTCCATCGCCGCGAGCCGAATGGATAATCCGCCGCGTCATCCGGGGGGCGATAGGCTAGACTCGTCGAGGATGCAGCGCAGTTAGGATCTGAGTCATTTCGAGCAGCCCGATGGCTTCTATTTCCGGGTTGATAGCCCGGCGCTCCGCGCCGGAGTTTACGAGGAACCGGCGCGCTGGCTTCAGATCTTCACAGGCGGTAAAAAATCCCTTCTCAGGATTTGCCGACAAACCTCGTTTGATCTCAATAGCCCACAAGCCGTGGTTTGGTATTTCTAACAGCAGATCGATTTCCGCTCCCTGAGCCGTACGATAGAACAACGGGGCCGTATCTGGCGGGGCAGCGGCAATCAGATTCTCGATGACGAATCCCTCCCAGCTTGAGCCGGAAACCGGATGTCCGAGCAACGCTTCTTGGTTACCGATATTTAGAAGCGCATGAACGATCCCACTGTCGCGTACAAATACCTTCGGCGATTTCACCAGCCGCTTGCCGATGTTGGCCTGGAAGGGTTGCAGACGGCGCACCAGCATTAAGTCCACTAGCAAGTCGAGGTAACGAGCAACGGTGGTGCTGTCTACCGCCAAGCCGCGCGCTAGTTGCGCAGCATTAAACAAGCCGCCCTGGACATGGGCGAGCATCGTCCAGAACCGATGGAGCGTTGCGGAGGGTATGCGGGGACCTAGCTGCGGGATGTCACGTTCAAGGTAAGTACGGATAAAATCCTGACGCCATCGCAGGCTGCTCAGATCATTCTCAGCCAGGAAGCTTTCGGGGAATCCGCCGCGTACCCATAGCTGGTTATGCTCCGCCACGGGTATCTCCAGAGCATTGAGCGGCGAGAGCTCGACATAAGCGATCCGGCCCGCAAGCGTCTCGGATTGGCGCAACAATTCTACCGGGGCGGAGCCAAGCAACAGGAAGCGCCCGGATTTCTTGCCGCGCCGCCTCCCTTGGTCAATCAAACCCCGCAGGATCGCGAACAATTCCGGCATTCGCTGGACCTCGTCAATGATGACGAGATCATCTTCGTGCCCCGCTAAATAAAAGTTCGGGTCGGTCAGCTTCTCGCGATCCAGAGGCGATTCCAGATCGAGATAGATGCTACTGCGGCCTTCGGCAATCGTATGAGCCAACGTGGTCTTTCCAACCTGTCTTGGGCCAAGCAGAGCCACAGCAGGAAGCTGGCTGAGACGTTCTTGAACCGCAGATTGGAGATGCCTAACGATCATGCGTGCAATTATGGCATGGCATCCCAGATTTGTAAGCACGTTCTGGCTTGGCCGATATGCCAAGTAGTTTCAAATAGTTAGAATGTCTCTAACTCTTTTGCAAATAGCTACGAACTGGCCTTTCCCTCGTTTTCGGCGAATGCAGCAGGCGAGCTCATCCTCTCAGAAACATTCTTAAGCCTAAATGTCGCCTATCGTTAGGCTATGCTAATAGGCGAATATATGGCGAATACAGGTGTTCACCTCAACCTTCCCGACGCCCTCCAATCCCGCCTCGGGTGGAAACAGTCGTTCGTTCCAAACGGCCTCCGGTCGGGCATCCAGGGACTCGACGAACAAACAAACGGATGGCCGCGAGGACGGATAACAGAGATTGTCGGCGCGTCGTCTTCAGGCAGGACCACTTTACTGCATAGTCTTCTCGCCGAAGGTACCAGCCGGGGCGAGATCTGCGCGGTCGTCGATGCTATGAATGCGTTCGATCCTTCGACCGCGATGTTGAACGGTGTCCAGTTGGAGCGCTTGAGCTGGATTCAATGCGGCGGCAATCTGGAACATGCGATGCGAGCGACTGACTTGCTTTTGCATTCGGGCGGGCTGGGCGTCGTTATTCTCGACCTGTGTGATGCGCCAGCAGACCTTCTCAGCCGTCTTCCCTCGCCCTTCTGGTTTCGGTTTCGGCGTGCCGTCGAATCCACCCAGACCGTTTGCGCCGTGGTCGCGGAAAGACCCGTCGCAAAATCCTGTTCGTCTTTGATGGTTCACGCAGAAGCTACAGAACGATTATTCACGGAACGCGTCTTTCGGGAAGCGACTCACAGGATCGAGATGCGAAAGCCCTATGTAGGTCAGGCAAGCGAGTTGCGCGCCACGTGGAGATGGAACAGCTAAACCATGTTCGCTGCGATCTGCATTCCGAACATCACGCCCTCAGGAAGCATTGATTTGCTTCTCGCGGCCAAAGCGTTTTCTCCTGAGGTGGAAAACGTGAGCAGCGGCACGCTTGTGTTTTCAATTGCGGGACTGGGCCGCTTGATGGGAAATCCCGGCAACATCGCCAGCGAAATCGCGCGCCGTTTGAGTGAGCGCGGACTTGCAGGAAATATCGGCATAGCCAAGACGCGGGATCTCGCATTGCTCGCGGCACAGTATCGGCGGGGCGTTTCCCTTATCGATCCCGGCAGCGAATTGAGATGGCTCGGTGGATTACGGCTGCAAGATCTTCCTCTTGATGAAAAGACCGGGCGGCTCCTCATGCTTTGGGGCATTGAAACGCTGGAACAGTTTTGCGGGCTTCCGCAGGCTGGGTTGCTGGAGCGTTTGGGGCAGGACGCAGTCTTCTTATCGAAGCTGGCGCGCGGCGAGTGGGAACGCCCGTTGCTCGTCGAACGGGAAAAGCAACCCTACGAAGAGCGCATCAGCCTTGAACACGCTCTCGACAATCTGGAGCCCTTGCTGTTCCTGCTGAACCGTTACCTGCTCGAATTTTGGGAGCGGCTCAACCGCGAGACGATGTCCGCGACTGCTATCCATATCCTTCTCGAACTGGAGCAGACGTCGGCGTCAGCTCCAAAAACATGCGAAGAGCATCATATTCAGCTCCCCGTGCCGACCCGTGACGCCAAGATCCTGCTGCGACTCATGCAGGGCAAGCTCGAAGCTCATCCGCCTAGAGCTGGGGTCGTGGCATTCACTTTGACTCTCGATCCGATTAAGCCGCGCTTCCTGCAACATGATCTTTATACACCGCCGAGACCGGAGCCCGAGAAACTCAATCTGACATTAGCCAAGATTCGGGGCTTCGTTGGCGCGGACCGCGTGGGCACGCCGAGGTTGCTCAACACCCACCGGCCAGACGCGTGGCGGCTGGAATTGCTTCCCGATCTCGAAACCAAAGCCAGCGCTCCGAGCCAAACAGCTAGACCGTGGGGGCTGGCGTTTCGGTTCTACAGGCCTCCCAAACAGGCCCGCGTTACGACCCAAAAAGGCGAACCAGTGTTCGTGACGTCAGAAGCCGCGAGTGGGCGCGTGAAGCAGTGCGTGGGTCCTTGGGTGCGCTCCGGCGACTGGTGGACGGGCGATCCGTGGAGCCGAAAAGAGTGGGACATCGGTCTTGATTCTGGCGGCGTGTTTAGGCTCTCTCTGAAGCTTATCGATCCCGCCCACTCGAAGGAAAGCACGCGTGAGTACGTACCGCAATGGTTTCTTGAAGGCAGCTACGACTAGTCCAAATGTATGTTTCCCGAACTTCATTCCCGGTCCTGCTTCAGCTTTTTGGCAGGCGCATCCACGCCCGAAGCACTCGTGCTGGAAGCGGCGCGTCTGGATATGCCAGCCGTCGCCCTGGTCGATATCGACAATCTATGCGGCGCGCCGCAGTTTTATATGGCCGCGAAGAAGACAGGCATGCGGGCGCATGTCGGAGCGGAAATCACCATTGAGGGAAAGCGGCGATTGACGCTGCTTGCCGAGAACCGAACGGGGTATCAAAATCTCTCCCGGCTGATTACGTCGATGAAGCTGCGTGCCAGCAAAGGCGCGCACCGCGCTTCCGAGGAAGAACTACGGCAATATTCCGAAGGCCTGGTGTGCATGACACGCGGCGAAGCTCCGCTCGACTGGCTAACCAGCATATTCGGGGCAAAGAACATCGCCGTCGAACTGCGCCACTACGGCATCAGGGACGAAGAAGCCCGCAACGAGTGGCTGGTCTCTGAGGCGGAGAAACGCAAGCTAGCTATCGTTGCCTGCAATGCGCCGCACTACGCCACGCAGGATGAGCGCGAACTTCACGATGTTCTGACCTGCATTCGCAACAAGACGACCATTGCTGAAGCCGGTCAGTTACTCGCGATCAATGCCGAACGTTATCTGAAATCGCCGCGCCAGATGGCCCGGCTCTTCCGGGATTGGCCTGACGCGCTCGCGGGAGCCCGCGACCTATCCCAGCGTTTGGATTTTACCCTCGCCAATCTGGGTTACAAGTTTCCGCCCTATCCGGTACCGGATGGCGAAACGATGAATTCTTTCTTGCGGAAGCGCACTGAAGAAGGGGCGCGAGAGCGTTTTCAGAATTACGACGAACGAACCCGCAAACAGATCGAACGCGAGCTCGCCTTGATCGAAAAACTGGATCTTGCGGGGTATTTCCTCATTGTCTGGGACATCGTTCAGTTTTGCCGCAAGAATGGCATTCTGGCGCAAGGGCGCGGTTCTGCCGCCAACAGCGCCGTTTGCTACGCGCTTCGCATCACTGCCGTCGATCCGATTGCGCTCGATCTTTTATTCGAGCGGTTCCTCTCAGAGAATCGCGGCGAGATGCCGGACATCGATATCGATCTGCCGAGCGGCGACCAGCGCGAACGCGTGATCCAGTACGTCTATAAAAGATACGGCGACCGGGGCGCGGCCATGACCGCCAACTACATCACCTACCGGGGACGGAGCGGGTGCCGCGATGTAGGCAAGGTCTTGGGATATGATCCGAAGGAACTCGATCGCTTGGCCAATTGCGTCTCCACCTGGGGCTATCACGATTCCACCGAGACGATTGAAAGACTATTTGCGTCAGCCAAGCTGCCCTTCGATGCACGCACTGAGAAGTTCATGGATCTTTATGGGCGCATCCGATCCTTGCCGCGCCATCTGGGGCAGCATTCAGGAGGTATGGTGATCTGCCAGGGCGAGCTCGATCAGGTCGTCCCCTTGGAGCCCGCAACCATGCCGGGGCGGGTCGTCATTCAATGGGACAAGGAAGACTGCGCCGATCTCGGACTCATCAAGGTCGATCTGTTGGGCTTAGGGATGATGGCGGTGCTGGAAGAATCCGTCCATCGCATCCGAGCGTTTCACAGGGAAGAAATTGATCTCGGTCAGTTGCCGCCCCATGATGAGAAGATTTTCGACGATCTGCAGAGGGCCGATACCATTGGTCTGTTTCAGGTTGAAAGCCGCGCCCAGATGGCGAGCCTGCCCCTCGTTCGCCCTGAAAAGTTTTACGACATTGTCGTGCAGGTTGCGATCATCCGGCCCGGACCGATTGTTGGCAATCTCTATCACCCTTATGTTCGTCGTCGGCAGAAGCTTGAGCCCGCCGACGCCTTGCACCCTTCGCTAGAGCGCGTCTTGCGACGAACGCTGGGCGTGCCGCTCTTTCAAGAGCAGCTCTTACGCATGGCGATGATTACCGCGAATTTCACCGGCAGTGAAGCAGAAGAGCTGCGCCGAGCACTAGGGTTCAATCGCTCGGAAAAACGCATGCGATCGATTGAAGGAAAACTACGCGCCGGAATGAACGGCAACAATATAACCGGACCGACGCAGGACCGGATCGTTGAAGCGATCACAAGTTTCGCGCTCTACGGGTTCCCTGAATCCCACGCCGCCAGCTTCGCCTTGCTCGCCTATGCGAGCGCGTGGCTGCGCTGCAATTACCGCGCGGTGTTTACGGCTGCATTGCTCAATAATCAGCCGATGGGTTTTTATAGCCCCGAAACCATCCTCAAAGACGCTCAACGGCACGGCTTGCGCGTACTGCCCGTTGATATTCTGCAATCGGAATGGCAATGCGTTCCGGTAGGAGACATTTCCAACCCCTCCCTACGGCTGGGGTTCAACTACATTCGCGGGATGCGTGAGCCGGTCGGAGAAGCGCTTGTACAAGAGCGGCAACACGGCCCCTTCACCTCGATCGTGGACGTAACGCGCCGCGTTCCTTTCCTGCAAAAAGACGAGACGCGCAGGCTCGCGCAAGTCGGCGCGTTCAACAGCTTGAATGTCGAGCATCGGCGTAAGGCTCTCTGGCAAGCAGAATGGGCGCTCCGCCCGGCAGGCCCATTGCTCGATCAGCTTGAACCCGTAGCCAGTGAATCTCCCTTGCAGGAGATGAACCCGGTGGAGCGGATCTTCGCGGACTTTGCGGGCAGCGGCGTCACCGTAGGCCGCCCTCCTGTGGCCTTTCATCGCGATCAGCTTAACGCGATGGGGGTAACCCGCGCTTCTGATCTTGGCCGTATGCCGCACGGCAAGCGCGTGCGCATTGCAGGAGCCGTAATCTGCCGTCAGCGACCGGGAACAGCCAAAGGGTTCGCGTTCTACAGTCTTGAAGATGAAACCGGGATTGCCAACGGAATCGTAAAGCCAGCCGATTTTGAAGCGAACCATCTGGTCATGACCAGCGCGCCTTATTTGATGATGGAGGGCTTGCTGCAAAACCAGCGCGGCGCGATCTCGGTGCGCGTGGAGCGTGCAGAGGCGCTACATCTGGGACCTTCGACTGTGCATTCTCACGATTTTCGATAACTGGCAATGGAAATCTCATGAGACGGTATGATGACGGCTGGAGCAGAAGGTGGCTTTCGATGATGCTTATTATGCGGAGCGGGCGCATAGAGAAGCGCCGTGGTTGATCCGAAACGCCGAGCATCGAGTCATGGGCATTACACGGCCAAAGGCGTCAGTTGGGGCGCGCTCATGCCGGACGCGGATAAGCTATGGCTCGCGGATCTGGCGAAGCAAAGGCTGGGTTGAAGGACTGAGCGGACTGTTTCTAGAACGAATGGCCCATCTCTTCTTCATGAATCTCGTCCCATTGGTTAGGCTGCAGTGACATCTCTTTGATCTGGGCCTCCATCATTTCGTCAAAAGCCTGGAGTTCTTCCGCCCATTCTTTTTGAAACTGCTCTCCAGGGCCCGCCGCGATCCCGGCCAGAAGTTTGCGGGCAGAAGCATGGGTTTCGGCGCGGACGGGGTTCCCGCTCCGTGCTCATCATGCGCTTCAGCGATGCATGAAGCTCGGGCGCCGCGCGAAGCACAGCTGCGTTTCTGAGCGCTGTTTCATCTTGCGTCGAAGATGATCCGTGCGACGCGCCAGAGAGAACTCGCGCGACGGATTCGCCTGTGGATGCTGAATAAATCTCCGCGTGGTGACTAAGCGCCAGCCGCGCCGCGTGAAGCCGGGTAGCAGCACCATCGCGATGAAGCACGCGCTGATCCAGCATTTCTTCGCATGCCTTGAGATCGCGGAGGAGCTTGTCGAGTGCGTTCTGCGAGATTGTGTTTGCCAGCGCCTGTGCTTTCGATTCAGCCAATGCGCCGAGTGCTTTTAGAACGGCTGGATCGCTACTTCGGCGTCCGCTCTTGCGAGCGATGTCGTAACCGTATTCGTGGCACTCGTTATTTAACTTCCCGCGCAATTCCTCTATGAGCGAGATGCGTCGGGCGACTGCGGAGATGGTCGGCGACGGCGGCAAGTCTGGCACCGGTATCACGTCGGTGGGCGACGTGGCGAACTGACATCAGTGCAATGGCGACAAGTAGATTTTAGCGCGGGTCAGATCCGGCTTCGGGGTACAGATACAAAGAATGAGGAGTCGCGCACGCTGCCCATCTACGGAGACATGCGCGAATGGCTTGTTGCTGCCAAACAGACCAGTGATGAGAAGTTCCCAAACTGTCCGTGGGTCTTCTACAGTGAAGAAGGCGAGCGTCTCTACTGGTTTTACAAAGCCTGGGAATCTGCGTGCTCTCGTGCCGGACTTACGGGCCTCTTGTTTCACGATCTGAGAAGGTCCGCAGTTCGCAATATGGAGCGCGCGGGACTTCCAAGAAAAGTGGCGATGTCGATCTCCGGCCACAAAACTGAAGGTGTCTACCGTCGCTATGACATCGTCGCTCATCGCGACCTGACCGACGCGGCGACTAGGATGAACTTGTATTTCGAGTCAATGAAGACTCAAAAGAGCGCGACTAGCACACTTTCTGACACACCAGCCTCCGCAGAGGGAACTCCAGCCAGTAATTCACCTGACGTGCCCGAGCCTAATTCCTTGAAGTAAAACAGCTTAGAGATGAAGAGAATTGGTGGGCCCTGATGGATTCGAACCATCGACCAACGGATTATGAGTCCGCTGCACTAACCGCTGTGCTAAGGGCCCTTCTGTTTCATGTTACCAGTTGAGTTTCTGCGGGAACACTTGGCGCATGACTTACGCGCAGGGTATGCTCACTTTTGCAGCGTCTTTTCCCGCCCGCTCCTTCATTGCTTGCACCTGCAATTTTTGGGTATCCAGTTGCTTTTGCAGGTTCCCCCGCATTTCATCTAACAGGTCGCGGCCTTCCGATATGGCTCTTTCGGAGCGTTGCCTTAGGAAGTATAGGTCGGTGCGATGCAACTCCTGCATCTCGATCCTGACCTCTGCTATGCGATTCTTGGCGCGTGCGATTTGCCGGATTACGCGGATTAGCCTTGCCCCAACATCGTTTCCAGGGACGGCATCCGGATCGGCTTTCCATTCCAGCAGCAGCTTGCGGAGACGTTCGGGATTGCCGCTGGCGTAGGCGGCATTCGCATACGCCATCACGCCATCGCGATATTGGCGGTCGGCTGCGTTGGTTCCCAGGTCCGGATGAATACTTTTCGCGACTTCGCGGAACAGCGTTTTCATCTCGCCTGGAGGGCAACCTGCGTCTGAATTGATCCCGCCGTGCGCCGTGCTACTACAGCCGGCCAATTCCTCTTCTCTCTGGGCACGTCGTGCATGCACTTCAGCCGCGTCTTCCTTCAGATCTTCCATTTCTGCCATGAGTGGCGCGACGACCTGCAGGTAGCGGCCTTCAAAGGCCTTTAAATGGCCATGCAAAGTAGTCAGATCCAGTTCGGCCTGAGCGACTTTTCCGGTCAGTTCAGCCAGCTCGACTTGTTTGATCAGGCATTCTTCCTCTTCCGGAGAAAGGATGGATTCGGGCGCAGAAGTGGGTTCTACGGCAGAAGACTTGGATGAAGACGGTTCACTCATGGTTCGATGCTATTGGGTGAAGTTCTATGGACCCTGCATGTTATTATGACCGGTAGGAGGGCTTTTCGGGCATGTTGACCATTGGCGGCGGCGAGATGTTTGTGATCATCCTCCTGGCTCTCGTCATGTTCGGACCCAAGAAGCTGCCCGAGTTGTTTCGCACGGTCACCAAGTATTATGGGGAATTCCGCCGCGCTTCCAACGATTTGAAGACCACTTTTGAGCGTGAGCTGCACACCTTGGATCAGGACACGCGAGAGATAAAAGCCAGTCTTGAGCGTGAACTGCATAGCTTCAATGAGGAGACCAAGGACCTGCAGATCACGGCGCACCAAACCGCGCTGGAATTGGCCGACCACGCTAGCTACAACTATGGCCTGGGTGAAGCGGGGAATCTCCTGGACCATGAAACACATGGGGAACAGAACCCCTTTATCCTGGCGGAAGCGGAGGCCGGACACGAACCAGCGGCGATCACCGCAGGCGAGCATGCGGAGCAGCCAATCCATGAGTTTGCGAACGTCGAAAGCCACGGGGTAGACACCCTTACACCAGTAGAAGAGCTTCAAATGGTCAATTTGCCAGCTTTCGTGCCTGCCACGGAAGGCACTGTAGCGCGGGTCACTGCGGTGGCCCATCAAGCCCCGCTGACTGAGGCTGACGAAGCAGCGCAGACGGCCAGCCCCGACCCCGTCCATCACGGATAGGGTATTCGCGGCTCCAGATCAGCTTGCTGAAAGAAATATCCCCCTTCAACCGTCCCTCCCATCGGGTATTGAGGTATCCGACCCCGATTTGAGATCATAGGGAATTCATGTCTCAGCAACCTGGTGACGAGCAACATGGCGACAAACAGCACGGCGAAGGTCTGCCCCACGAGCCACAGCCCCAACATTCCCAGGCCGATGACCTGCCGCCCGTGACATTCCCCGACGATCCGAATTCCAACCTGGACCCTTCGATCACCCCGCCTGTTCCGCCTAAGCTGGACACGCCCGCGCTGACGCCCGAAGTAATTCAGAGACCGAAGACGGCGGGGTCTCGCAACCCGCCTCCGCCTCCGCCACCAAAGCCCGAAGAACCCGATGAAGATGAAGGAATGCTCCGGATGTCCTTTATGGACCATTTGGAAGAACTGCGGTCCCGCATTATCCAAATTCTGGCGGGCTTCGGAATTGCATTCGTAGGCTGCATGTACTTTGCCGAGCAGATCTGGCACTATGTCGACGCGCCTCTGCGCTTCGCCCTAGCGCAAACTGGCGGCAACGAGATTGCAACCGGGTTAACCGACCCTTTCACCATCAAGTACATGTGGGTGCCGTTCGTGGCCTCCATTTATCTGTCCTCGCCCTGGTTGATTTATCAACTGTGGTCATTTATTTCTCCTGGCTTATACCCACGAGAACGCAAGTGGGCGGCCC
>JBDTUY010000088.1:0-12257 GCA_040007495.1 Acidobacteriota bacterium
TGAGAGGGGGCGGGACCCGAGTCCCGCGCCGAGGCCCCAGCCTCGGCTACAGAGTTCCCAAAACAAAGCCCGCCCAAAGAAAAAGCCAGCCGAAGGGGCTGGCTGCGGGACTGGGGTCCCGCCCCCCCTTCCTTATTGTGTCTAGTTACTCAGGGATAACAAAGACGTCGCCCGGATGGATGATCGTCTTGTCGTCTTTCAACTGTGCCGGGTTGGCGGCGATGATCTTCGGGTATTCGGCTCCGTTGCCGTAGAAGTGGGCCGCGATCTTCCACAGGGAATCGCCCGAAACCACCGTGTAGGTTCGAGGAGGAACCTCCGGCTGCGGCAGGCTGCTGTCCACCTGAACATCGCAGGTTAAATCGGAGAAGGTGGGATCGACAACCTTGATCTGATCCCACATCGCGTTGACGCAGTCCTGGTTGGGCGCGGCGCCCTGCATGTACAACTTGTCTTGATCGACGTGCAAATGGGCTAGGCGGATGCCTTTGGCCGGAAGCATTTGCAATACCGAGGCGTATTTATTCTTGAGTTCTACAAAGCGATCCATGGTTGATCTCCTGAGGCGAAAAGCGTCCACTGCGAGAGTGCTAAACAACGTGGTGAGCCAGTTGAATGAGGCTCGACACCGGCCCAGAGTAGCACAAAGGGCTTCGCACACCTGCTAACGATTAAACAAACAATGCTGCGGAGAACGAAAATAGGACCCCCCGTCTGATCTTGGATAGTGTCAGACGGGTAGAGGAAAGGAACGGCAACCGGCGGGTGAAGCGCCGCTCCATCTAGCGGACGCAAACCACGCGGCGTCAGATGGAGCGGTGGAACGCGTTGACTTAACTTGTTATCCCTTATTAACCGGCGTCAAACTGCGGCTGGTGATGATGTGGTCGATCATGCCGTAAGTGAGGGCCTGGTTCGGCTCCATGATGTAGTCGCGATCGACGTCGCGGGCGACTTTGTCCACTTCCTGACCGGTGGCCTTCGCCAAAATGTCGTTCAGGATCTCGCGCATGCGTAAAATCTCGCGAGCATAAATATCGATATCGGCTGCCTGACCGGCCAGACCGCTCATCGACGGTTGGTGGATCAAAATACGCGAATGCGGCAGGCTGTGGCGCTTGCCCTTGGTGCCGCAGGCCAGCAAAACGGCGGCCATGGAGGCGGCTTGGCCAACGCAATAGGTGACGATGTCGGGTTCCACCAGTCGCATCGTGTCCAGGATCGCCAGTCCGGCCGTGATCGAACCACCGGGCGAATTGATGTATAGCGAAATGTCTTTTTCGGGATCTTCGGCAGCCAGGAACAGAATCTGGGCGATGATGACGTTGGCAACGTTGTCATCAATCGGAGTGCCCAGGAAGATAATGTTTTCCTTCAGCAGGCGCGAGTAAATATCAAAAGCGCGCTCGCCGCGCGACGTCTGTTCGACCACCATCGGAACCAGAACGGAATTCTGCATTAGATCTCCTCAATAAACGAACCGCAAGCTGCGTTGAAAGCGGGCCATTACGCTCGTGCGTTAAGGCCACAACGCTCCTGCCTCAGGCTTATATCGACTGCTCGGGACTCAACATGCACAGCGGTCGGAGCAGTCTGACCCCTACTTGTCAGTTTACGCTACCGGGCACGAGAAGATCTAAACCGTTTGGTTCAAATCATTCAGAGCCATGCCGATAAGGGCCTTAGGCCGGAATTTTACGTCTTGCCTCAGGCTGTCAGCGCCCACGGACTGTCTCAAACCATGCGAACCGTCGATATACTTGAAGAAAGGGCGCTTCCCGCCGCGGAGCCCCGGCAGTTGGTGCGGACGGGCGAGCATTCTGGTGGCGATGGAACGGCATCGCCAGATCGTGATGATGAACAGACAAACGATAGCGAACCGCTCCGGCGGCTGGCGGACATGAGAATCCTCATTGCGGACGACAGTCTGGTTTCGCGCCATCTGCTGGAGGCAACTCTGCGCAGGTGGAGCTACGAGGTCATTGTGGCGAGCGACGGCCTGCAAGCCTGGGACGTGTTGCGCGGCGAGGATCCACCACGGCTGGCGATCCTCGATTGGGTGATGCCGGGGCTCACGGGTCTGGATGTCTGCAAACGCGTCCGCGAACATGCCAAAAACGAAGAGCTGAATTACACCTATCTGCTTCTGCTGACCTCCAAGAATGAGCGGGAGGACATGATTGAGGGCATGGAGGCCGGTGCGGACGATTATCTGGCCAAGCCGTTTGATCCTTTGGAACTCAAGGTCCGTCTGCGCGCCGGTTCACGCGTGATCGATCTGCAGCGCCAGCTGGTTTCCGCGCGCGAGGAACTGCGCGAGCAGGCAACCAAAGACTTCCTGACCCGCGTCTGGAATCGCAGCTCGATTCTGGACATTTTGCAAAGAGAGCTCGCGCGCGGCGCGCGCGAAAAACGGTCCGTGGGGGTGGTGCTGGCCGATCTCGATCAATTTAAGTCGGTCAACGACACCTTTGGTCATTTTGCCGGTGACGCGGTGCTGCGCGAATTTGTCCGCCGCGCCTCTTCTGCGATTCGTCCCTACGATTCGATAGGCCGGTATGGGGGTGAAGAATTTTTGATTGTACTTCCCGGCTGCGACCAGGACTGCACCTCTACCCAAGCTGAACGTATACGGATCGCGGTGGCTGCCGATCGGATGTTGATTGAGGACAAGCTGCACACACAGACGTCAAGCTTCGGTGCCACCTGGTGGCAGCCAGGCATGGAAATGAACGCCGACGCCCTAATCCGGGTCGCCGACGATGCCCTTTACATGGCAAAAAAAGAAGGCCGCAATCGTACCGTCGTTATCCCACCCAAAAGCTTACAAGCCCAGGAACGATAGCGCGCCCCTAAGTCGGCGCTCTCGCCGTCCAATCCGATTGCAAGACGGCATCAGGCCCCCCAGAACTATTCATAAAACGCAGGAGCCTTGTTCAGCTTGGCGTGCGTAGGTCCGTCATGCTCAATCCACAGTTGTGCTCCGGTCTGCCTTGACGAACGCATCGATGGCCTTGCGGGTGCGGCGGTTCAACGCGCCGTCGGCATCGAAGGTTGGAGTCCGATCCAGAGTCTTTTCCTCCGGATAGTGGTACATGTCGCCCGCCAGCAGCACGGGTCCGGTTTTCGCCATCTTCAGAAACAGCGCCTGATGTCCAGGTGTATGTCCGGGCGCGAACTTGATCACGACGGTTCCGTCGCCGAACACTTCCTTGTCTTCACCCTTCAGCAGGATCGTTTTGGCATCCTTCAATTTGTCGAAGGTGTCGCGATTCACGATGGGCGGCGGCGGATCGGTGAACATGGCAGCGCCGAGAGCAGCGGAATGCCGATGGATAGCAACGCTCCAGGAAGAGCCTTGGTGTTTCGCATGCCCTTGAGCATAACACCGGCAAATGCGCAAATCGGCCTCGGTCAACCCACCAGTTGTGAGGTAGTTTGCGTACGGTTTGCACTGGATACTGACAAGCGATTACCAGAGAAGGGCGACTGCCGAATGCAGATACAGTTGTGTCAGTGGCGCTTCGGCATTTCCGGCACCGCCACCCTGACTCTTGCCAGAAAGTCGGTCATCCGGATGAGTTGTTCCCGTATAGCATCGGGAGATCTCTCGCCTGCTTCCAGTTCGAGCTTGATGCCGATTTTAGTGAGTTCCTGAAATCCGTAGCTCTCGCCAGTGCCCTTCAGTTCGCGCCCGATGTGCCGGATCTTGTCGAATTCCTGGGTTGTGAGCAGCGTGTTCAGTTCGTTTAACTCCTGGCCTCTGGATTCCAGATAAGGTCCCACCAGATCTTCTAAGTTCGACGGGATCTCCACCACGATTGGCGATCCGTCATTTATGGTTGGAGCCGCTGAGGGAACGGCTATAGTTTGACTGAACTGGCTGAGACAGGCGAGCATCCGTTCCTGCGACAGCGGTTTGCTGAGATGCTGGTCGCAGCCTGCCTGGGCTGTGGCCTCGCGGTCGTGCGCCAGGGCACTGGCAGTAATCGCGACAATCGGAACCCGGCCATGTCCGCGCTGGCGTTCCGCCTCCCGAATCCTGCGGGTTGCCTCCAGGCCGTCCATCACCGGCATTTGCACGTCCATTAAGACCACGTCGAAGGATTCCGACAGGAACATATCTACGGCAGATGCGCCGTCATTGGCAAAGCAGAGATGGTGAGGGCTTTGGGCCACAAAGGCTTCGAGCAGGATCTGATTGTCTTCTGAATCCTCGGCCACCAGGATTCTCAAGGGGGCAGCGTTGGCGGACGTCGGCAACGCCATCGCCGCGTAGGTCATCGGAGGCAGTTCGGCAGGTACTGGCGTCGCGTCGTCCACCTGTTTCAAATTCAAGGTGAAGGAAAAGGTCGTGCCTTTTGCCGGTTCGCTCAACACTGCGATCTTGCCGCCCATCCGCTCCACCAGGCGGCGCGCGATGCTCAATCCCAGGCCGCTGCCACCGTGCTTGCGGGTAGTGGCAGGTCAGTTGCGCGGTTCAGTTCCGCAGCAAGAAAACCGGTCTGCAACCATTTCGGCTCCTGTGTGAGAAACGCCTGCTTGGCTGCGGCTTCCGCGAATGTGCGGAAGATCAAACTCTCCAGGTGGGAATTTGCCGCAGTTGAGGCCGTCCCTGCCGAAGGGACAATCAGCCGCCACCGATCCGCCATCTTCGCCGCGGACGCGAAATCCTCCAGCGCTGCTTCCGTGCGGCCTTGCGCCTGCCTGATCAATCCGCGCTGATGCACCAGGATTCCGCTGGACAGTTGGTATCCAGTCAGTCTCGCCTGCTCCATGGAAAGCGCAGTGAAGCGATCCGCCTGCGCCAACAGGTCACCGCATGGCTTGTCTAGCGCCGCTGACTGTGTTGCCTGCTTCAGTCGCAACGCGCCCAATCGCCAGTATGAGAACACCAAATCCTTGGGCAGGCGCAGTCGCCGAAGCCACAAAGCCCGCCCTAAAGCGTCCTCTGCTTCTGACCACTCCCCGCGCCGGGTTCTCTCTTCCCCAATCAGATCCCACGCCTCTGCTTCCACGCTTACTTCGTTGAGTGCGCCATCCTTTTGGGTCCACGCCCCGTCGATCGCTTCGAGAGCAGAGCCGATGTTGTCGCCCAAGCCGGCTTCCAGACGCGCATATTGCAGCATCAACTGCGCTTTATAGTAGGGTGGGGAAGCCAAGCGCAGCGCGTTAGTCAGTCCTTTTCTCACTGCTGACTCGGCAGCCGGGCGGTCTCCCAAAAAGTAGAATATGCTCGACAATCCGGGAGCTACTGCTCCAGCCGCCTCCCAATTGCCGGATTGTTCCGCTAAGTTGGCCGCTTGGCGATAGGTATCGAGCGCCTCCGTATAGCGAAACATGAAGACATACGTGTTGCCCAGCGCCGTGATGTAGCTAATGCGTGAAGGGGCTTCGTGGGCCGCCGCCGCGCGCTGTTCTGCCTCTTTGTAAAGCGACTCCAGAGCAGAATAATTACTCCGCTTCCGAAGTTCTTCGGCGCGCTGCTTAAATTGCTGGAACTCTGTATCCCACCCGGGACTGGGATTCGGCGATCCCGTCCGACCGGCCGCCGACGGGCGCGACAGCACGAGCCACAAGGTGAGAATGAAACAGAGGCCCCGAGGATACTTGGCCACGTTCACCTCAACTCTATGGTTCTAAGTCCCCTATACCTTATCAAGAATTACTCCTCGTAGCTAGGGTAATATGCCGATTCACACCTAGTTTCCGTAGAACTATTTGCTGTTCCGTAATGGAAATACCCGATATGGAACTAAGGGACCCGCGTCCGTTCGTCGGGATACCCTCGAAGGTGCCTTCAACCACACCATTCCGTGGTTAGGTGGTATTAAAGTGGTTAGGGGGTATCTAAGGCCGGTCGCTCACCGAAGGACTCGGCGAGATCGTGTTGGACGCCGGTTGCATCCGCATGCGCATGTTCCTTTCCAACTCGCGGATTCCTGCGACGTTCCCTCTCCACACGATACTGGGGATCGACACGCCCTTCCCTGCCCAGATCTCAATCGTCCGCATCTGAATCGCATAAACCCGTCCCATGGTTGTGTAGCCTAACGCCATCCCGAGCACATAGCCCGGAGTAGCACTCGGTGCGAACGCCACAATGCGCACACTGCTCAACATGACGAAGCAACCGATGACGCAGATCGAGAATACCGTTCGCGCTCCAGCCCCACTCGCCGCCAGTCGGAATTGAAGCTGGAAGAGAACGATCGCAATAAAGGAGGGGACCGCAGGCCACAGGTAAGTCTTCCACAAGAACCAGCTTTTGATCCACACTGGAGCAGGATCCTCTACAAAAAGACTCCAGCGCGCTCCGCCTGGAGCGTGTTGCGCAAGGGTCCAAGCCAGCAACCCCACTGCAAATGCAGCCAGAATCGTGGAGGGATGCCAAATCATTCGAAGTGTGCTCCAGCGCCAATTCTGGAACAAGGAATCTGGAAGCCAGCTCTTAGGGAATGGTAAGTTCAAGTCGGTTTGCATAGGGGAGGGCGGGAAAGAAATCGATACTGTCTCGACGGACGATTTGTAGGGGGCAATTGAACAACTCCCTACCTACATGGATGGAGAGACCGCCGTCGGCCTCCCCTCAAACGAACTACTAGGGACGAAGGTTCGGAAAAACTACCAAACCATGGGGCAACAGACACCGACCGCACCGTTGTATTGAAACTCGGGGTAGGTGTCCGAACAGTCGTAGTAGAACTCGGCGGTCGCTGCGTTATCGTAAATATGGCAGTTCAAATAGAACGTGCCTGGGGGCCAAACAACAATAGGATTACCCAACATAATCGTTTCTCCTTAACAGTCACGCTGTGCAAGGTGTTTCTGCACTGCCGACGCATAAACGATATAGGCAGGTGGCAGGCCACAGGCTTAGGTGCTCGGTTAAGTGGATGAATCTTTGGGGAATACGTGCATCTAGAACGCGGGAATTGCGAGTCCTTAGTAGTCGATATCCCACGTCGAATTGGTACGCGAGCTTCAAAGCGGAAACCATCTTGAAACCTCAGGCGCAGTTTCCTCAAGCATGGCCAGTTTCAGTACTCTCCTGCACCTCAAATCGATCTGGTGTACCTTTCGACCGTTCACGCCAGCGCCACAGGTCGGGACTCCGTGTTTCAATCGGGATTATAATGAGGCCGGGAGCCTTATGCCATCCAAATCGGGTTTGCTGAAACAAGTCTCGCGACGAAAACTGTTGTTGGGCGCAGGTGCTCTGGCGAGCCTGGGCTTTGTCGCTCTTATCTCTACATCTACGTCCACATCGGGCCAGGTCCGCCGTGCTCCCGATCCACCGGTCCGTCAGGCAGTTCGCGGCACCCAAGGCGCGGTCGCAGCTGGAAGCGATTGGGCGACCGACGCTGGTATGAAGCTGCTGGCGCAGGGTGGCAACGCCGTGGATATGGGCGTCGCTACCATGTACGCCGCATCGGTAACTGAGCTTTCACACTTTGGCCTGGGCGGTGAAGCTCCAATTCTGGTACGCGCCAAGGATGGGAAAGTGTGGTCAATCGCTGGCGTTGGGACCATGCCTAAACTCGCGACTGCGGATTTCTTTCGTAAACGCAAGATACTGCCTGGCGAAACAACATTTGACGACGATGGCAAAGGACTGAAGGGCGTGATACCGAACGCCGGTCTGATGCCGGCGCTCGTACCCGGTATGGTGGACGCGGGCTTAGTCGCCTTGAAGGAGTTTGGCACCAAGTCTTTCGCGGAAGTGATCGCCCCAGCCATCGAATACGCCGACGGTTACGCGGTCGACGAAATGCGTGCGAGGTCGTTCGCTTCTGGCGTCGAGTTCTTTGAATTGTGGCCGACCTCAAAGGCGCATTTCATGCCGAATGGTCACACAGCTCGCGTGGGCGAAGTGTTTCGTCAGCCCGATCTAGCCAAGACTTTGCGTTCGATGGTCGTCGCTGAGAAGAAGGCTTTGGCTGCGGGCAAGAATCGAGCGCAGGCAATTGATGCGGTTCGTGACTACTTCTATCGAGGCGAGATCGCCCATAAGATCGATGCGTTCAGCAAAGCCAATGGCGGTCTGCTGCGCTATGAAGACATGGCCGCTTTCCACGCTGACGTCGAAGAGGCCGCGACCACAACTTATAAGGGCTATCACGTCTACAAGCCCGGCTTCTGGAGCCAGGGTCCGGATCTGCTGGAAGCCTTGAACATCATGGAAGGCTTCACAGGCAACCCGGCGCAGAATTCCGTCGAATACATACACAAGTCAGTTGAAGCGCTGAAGCTCGCGTACGCGGATCGTGATACCTACTACGGCGATCCCAAATTCAACAAGCTCAACTATAAGGCGCTGCTGACAAAGGAATACGCGTCGGAGCGGCGTAAGCTGATCACCGATCGGGCGTCGATGCAATTCCTGCCTGGAGCGATTGACGGCAAGACGATGCCGCATCCGACCGTGCAGAACCTGGCGTCCTATCGCATCGACGACGCGTTGATGTCGCACGATACGACGTGCGTGGATACGATCGACAAGAGTGGCATGATGTTCTCCTCCACCCCTTCTGGGGCTTGGATGCCAAGCGTGATCGCGGGCGATACGGGTATTCCGTTGACCCAGCGCGCGCAAAGCTTCGTGCTGCTGCCTGGGCACCCGAATGAACTTGCGGGAGGCAAGCGGCCTCGCGTGACACTTTCGCCGACTTTGGTAACGCAAGCCGACGGCAGTCCGTTCATGGCACTATCAACGCCCGGCGCCGACGTACAGGATCAGGCGCTGATTCAGGTGATGTTGAACTCGATGACATTCGGCATGGATGCGCAGGTAGCGGTGGAGGCACCGCGGTATCAAACTCGCCACATGGTTTCGAGCATGGACAACCACGCATGGAATATCGGTACGCTGCTGCTTGATGAGCGCATTCCACAAAACGTGATGCAAGAGCTTGCAAATCGCGGCCATCAGGTGCAGGTGGCGTCGAAGTATAGCAGCGGTTCCGCGCCCGTAATGATCCGGGTGTTGCCAAGCGGCGTGATTGAAGCGGGGGCCGATCCGTTCTACAATCGCTCGGCCAGAGCGCGATAACCTACTGCTAAGTGCTGCCACTTTTTGACGAACCATACAATGCAGGAATGTTCGACCGCGTCGCACTTGGGGCCAGACTGCGCGCGCTGGCCGCGGAAAACATCTGGATCGGGACCAGTTCCTGGAAGTATGAAGGTTGGCTCGGGCAAATCTATTCGCGCGACCGCTATGTGACGCGAGGCAAATTCTCCCACGCCCGTTTCGAAGCCGAATGCTTGACGGAGTTTGCGGAAACCTTTCCAGCGGTGTGCGGAGACTTTTCGTTCTATCAATTTCCAACGCCCGCGTTCTGGAGTAAACTATTCGCTGCCGCGCCTGAATCATTGCGCTTCGGTTTGAAGGCACCGGAAGAGGTGACCGCGGAGGTGTTCCCGAAGCACCTTCGGTATGGCCCGCGAGCCGGAATGGTAAACCCTGCCTATCTGGACGCGAACGCGATGGCAGCGCTGTTTTTGGAGCCGCTGGAGTTGTATCGCGATCGCATTGGTCCGGTGATCTTCGAATTCGGAACGCGCGCCGCAACACCCCGCGAATTCGTCGGTCGACTGGACGGGTTTCTTGGAAAACTGCCAGAAACTTTTCGCTACGCAGTGGAGGTTCGCAATCGCGAATACCTGCAGCCGCACTACTTCGATTGCTTAAGGGCGCATCGGGTCGCGCATGTGTTCAACGCCTGGACGCGCATGCCGACCATCAGTCAACAGATAACGATGCCAGGGGCGTTCACCACGGATGTAGTGGTCGCGCGTGCTTTGTTGAAGCAGGGCAGAGCGTACGAAGAAGCGGTGAAGCAATTTGAGCCTTACGACAAAGTGCAGGACGAGAACCCAGAAGCCCGCGAGGCACTGCGCAACCTGATACAGAGAATGCGCGACGAACGACGAACCGGACACATCTACGTCAACAATCGGCTGGAGGGCAATTCGCCTACGACGATTCGGGCCGTGGTGGCAGCATAAGGTGGCGCTTCCGATTGACGATTTGTTGCCTGCCATCGTGGCGGCTCTCGGATCAAATGACAGTATCGTGATCGAAGCCGCTCCGGGCGCGGGCAAGACTACGCGGGTGCCTCCTGCCTTGCTCGACGTCGTTCGTGGTGACGTTATCGTGCTGGAGCCGCGCAGACTTGCCGCTCGACTCGCCGCCCGCCGCGTCGCCTCGGAACTGGGCGAAAAGCTCGGGGAAACCGTTGGCTATCAGGTTCGATTTGAAGATGTCACTGGACCTCGCACCAAACTGCGATTTCTAACTGAAGGCGTCCTGACCCGACGTATGCTCTCTGATCCGGACTTGAAGAGCACGAGTGTCGTGATCCTGGATGAGTTCCATGAACGGCATCTGGAAAGCGATCTCGCGCTTGCTCTGCTGCGAAGGCTACAGAAGACCTCGCGTCCGGATCTAAAGCTAGTAGTCATGTCGGCAACATTGGATGCAGCTCCGATTGCCAAGTATCTGAACGATTGCCCCGTGTTCACGTCTGCAACTCGACAGCATCCGTTGGAAATCGAATACACTCCGCATTCGGCACTCGCGTTGGAAGAATCTGTCGCGCAAGCGGTGGAGCGATTGTTGAACAGCCAACACACGGGTGACACGCTAGTCTTCTTGCCAGGTGCGGCAGAGATTCGCAAGGCCACGCGAGCCTTGGAGCGAATCGCAGCACGCGCGGGCTTATTGGTGCTGCCTCTGCATGGTGATCTGCCGACCACCGAACAGGATCGTGCTGTGGCCCGCGCGGACCGGCCGAAGGTGATCTTGTCGACGAACGTTGCTGAGAGTTCCGTCACCATCGAGGGTGTAACGGCGGTGATCGATAGCGGATTAGCGCGTGTGGCTTCCGATTCACCGTGGACCGGATTGCCGTCAGTGGAGGTGCGCCGAATCAGCAAGTCATCGGCGATTCAGAGAGCCGGAAGGGCAGCTCGCACAGGTCCCGGGCGCGCGATCCGCCTGTACACGGCCGACGAGTTTCATCGAAGACCGCAGGCCGATATTCCGGAGATCCATCGCCGTGAGTTGTCG
This sequence comes from Acidobacteriota bacterium, assembly GCA_040007495.1. Taxonomy (GTDB): domain Bacteria; phylum Acidobacteriota; class Terriglobia; order Bryobacterales; family Bryobacteraceae; genus Palsa-187. Next base: position 11,075 of record JBDTUY010000088.1, read on the forward strand.
CAGTTGGTGTTGCATCTTCGCGCTATGAAGACCAGTCCCGATATGCAGTGGCTCGATCCACCGCCGCAAGCTGCGATGGATGCGGCGAATGCGCTGCTCGATAAGCTGAACGTCACGTCAGAAATGGCAGAGCTGCCGCTTCCACCCAGGCTCGCGAAGCTAGTGCTGGAAGCGCAACGCCACGGAGTTCCCGGCAAAGGCTGCGCGGTCGCAACAGTACTCAGCGCGGGCGAGCGCGGGGGGGCCGATTCGCGCACGGCAGATGTTCTGGAACTAGCGGAAGGCACTTGGCAGCCGCAAACGCAGCGCGTCTACGATCAATTGCGCAAGCGAATTCGCGGACAAGACATCGCGGGTAAGAGTCGCGCGGAGGTGGACGCGCGCGTGCGGCAAAGTATTCTCGCAGCCTTTCCGGATCGAGTCGCAAGACGTCGCAAGGATGGCGAACTGCTGTTGTCCGGCGGCGGCTCCGCCAAGCTGCCAGGTTGCCGGTGGGAGTTTTTGGTCGCAGTCGACATTGAAGAGCGCAAGGAACATGGCGCCCCGTTGGTACGTCTGGCCGTTCCGATCGAGCCGGAGTGGTTACTCGATCGCGCAGTGGAGCGCATCACGCTGGACTGGAATCGTTCAGCCGAGCGCGTGGAGCAAGTCTCCGCGCTGCTTTACGATCAACTCGTGATCGAAGAGACCCGAGCACCAGCCATCCCCGGCGAAGAGACCGCACGGCTGTTATCCCAAAAAGCTCTGGAAGCCGGTGTCGAACGCTTCGCGGATCGTGACGCGCTACAGCATATGGTGGATCGCGCGAAGTTCGCCGGAGTGACGCTGGACCCCGAGGCCAAGTTGATCGAGCTATGCCAAAACGCGGCCAGCTTCGCGGACCTCCGCGCAGCGGATCTCCTAAACACCTTGCGGCCGTCGCGCATGGAGCAAGCCGCTCCCGACCGTCTGCGGCTAGCCAGTGGACGGCAAGTACAAATACACTATGAGCCCGGCAAGCCGCCCTGGATCGAATCGCGCTTGCAGGATTTCTTCGGCATGAAGGAGACGCCGAAGATCAACGGCGTGCCGATGGTCGTGCATTTACTAGCGCCGAATCAGCGCCCCGTGCAGGTGACCAGTGACCTCGCAGGCTTCTGGGAGCGGCTATATCCGCAAGTCCGCAAAGAGCTGATGCGGAGGT
>JBDTUY010000089.1:0-12212 GCA_040007495.1 Acidobacteriota bacterium
AGGGCAGAGCAGAACTTGTGGTTCAGGACGCGGCAAGTTACCAGAATATTTTGGACAGGCTGGAGCGACTTGAAACAGTTGAGGCCATTAGATTGGGGATCGCCGCAGCTGACGAAGGCCGCGTGAAGCCCGCCCACCAGGGACTGGCCGAACTGAGGGAGAAGCTTGGCATTTCAGGTTGAGATTACCGAATTAGCGCTCGGCGACGCCGAGGAATACGTCCATTTCATCCGAGAAGTTAAGAAAGAGCCGGAGAGTGCGGAGCGCTGGTTTTTCGGTTTAGCTCAGGCCATCAATTCACTCGAGACCCTTCCCGAACGTTGCCCCCTGATTCCGGAGCAAGAGGAATTCTCCTTTGAGATTCGGCATCTTATCTACTATTCGCACCGGATCGTCTTCCGTGTGGTGCATTCGACCGCTACGGTCGTGATTTACCGCATCTATCACGGCTCAAAAAGTCCGTTGCTTGCTGAGGCCCTGGCCTGACGATGCCCACGCACCGTATCATTAGAAGTTGCCCGCCGCTTTTCCCACCATCACCGAACTAGCAGGACGCCTACGCCGTCGCGAGATATCGGTCGGCGAGCTCGTTGACGATGCGCTCCAGCGTGCGACCGACGAAAATCTGCGGCTCAACGCGTTCATCACCATCACCGAAGAGCAGGCTCGCGCGCGAGCTCTGGAGTTAGACGCTCTTCTCGCAGCGGGCACCGATCTGGGGCCGCTTCATGGCATTCCGATAGCGCATAAGGATTGCATTTGCACCGCCGGAATTCGCACCACCGGGGGATCGAAGATTCTCGCAGACTATATCCCGAAACGCAGCGCGAAGGTTGTGATGGACCTCGAAGCGGCAGGCGCTGTGATGATCGGCAAGACGGGTCTGCATGAGTTCACGTACGGCATCAGCGGCGTGAATCCGCACTTTGGTCCTGTACACAATCCGTGGGACCTAACGCGAGTTTCCGGCGGCTCAAGCAGTGGCTCAGGCGCTGCTGTCGGGGCTGGCATTGTTCCTTTCGCTACCGGCACGGACACCGGAGGGTCGATCCGCATCCCGGCATCTTTCTGCGGCTGCGTGGGCTTGAAACCGACGTATGGACGCCAAAAAGGCAACACGGTAGGTCGACTCGTGATGCCATTGGGCAAGAGTCAGGATCATCTTGGGCCTATGGCTAGGACCGTGCGCGATTGTGAGATCGCCCACTGCATCATGACCGGTATCGCGATCCCCGAGTGCAGCATAGCAGACGATGCACCATTGAAGGGCCTCCGCATCGGAATGCCGACGGCGTACTTCTGGCAATTCCTGGACCCCGAGGTGGAACGCGCCTGCCTCCGAGCGATCGGCATGACCGCCGAATTGGGAGCTGAGATCCATGAGGTTACTCTGCCGCGTATGGAAGAAGTGATGCACGTCGCGCGCATCATCCTTCTATCGGAGGCAGCATGGGAACTGCACCGGCGCAGCACGAATCAGGCTGATTTCGGGGCTGACGTGTGGGCGCTGATACAACAAGGCTATAAGGTCGAAAAACCCGCTCTCAGAGACGCGTTCGAGGCTAGACGTTTACTCAAGAAGCAACTCAATAACATCTGGAATGAAGTCGACTGCCTGATCACGCCCACCACTCCCACGACTGCATTTCGGATTGACCAGACAGAGATGTTGTTCGGTGAGCCACCTACTCTCACCGATGTCCGAGCAGTGACCACTCGCCTGACGCGGCCATTCAATGCGCTGGGATGGCCCGCGCTATCGCTGCCTTGCGGATTCACGGAAGCAAAGTTACCGATCGGCCTGCAGCTAATCGCAGCGGATGGTCGTGAAGATACGCTGTTTCGCGTCGGCGAGGCTTTGGAGCGTGGGCTCGCGCTTTAGATGCCAGTCCGCTATTCCATCACGTGAGGGACGAAGCGTGAGGTATTCGCGATGATCGTGTTGCCGGACTCTCGAAAACCGATCCCCGCGGCTTCCTGACCCACGATCCAGCTTCCGATTACTGGGTAGTTTCCATCAAAGGGGACGATATTCGCGTTTCGCTGATAGACGAAACCTTCCTCGCCGTAATCGCCATCGGTCTCTGCCTCGCCGTAGACGTGGACGTTCGCGCCTTCGCGGCCTAGCTTGGGTTTGCGCACCCACCCATCTAAGACAGGCGGTTCTTTGAGACGCGTCTCCAACAAGTAAGGATGCCCAGGGTACAGGTCCCACAGGACGCTCAGGATCCCCTTGTTTGAGAGCAGCATCTTCCAAGCCGGCTCGATCCAAGTGGCCTTCGACTTCGGCAGGTATTGCCCAAACTCTTCGTGCGCTAGCCACTCCCACGGATAGAGCTTGAAAATGGTTCCGATTCTCGCGCTTGAATTGCCGGAGACGAACTCTGTTCCATCCCAACCCATTTCGGCGATCGGGAAAATGTCGGTCTGGTAGCCGGCCTTCTCCGCTGTGACCCGCAGATATTCGGTTGTGAAGCCGTCCTCGATGGCGTCGGCGGAAGTGAACGCGACGGGGCCTTTGATCCAGTCTGAGAAGTACTTCCAGGTGTCGATCAAACGGTCGTGAATCGAGTTGAATTGATCCGACCCATAGCGAGTATCCTCAAACCACGCCCATTGAATCACGGCCGCTTCCAGCAGAGATGTCGGCGTGTCCGCGTTATACTCCAGCATCTTCACCGCGCCGTTTTTCAGCACCAGATCGAAGCGGCCATAGAGTGACGGCGGTTCTGCTTCCCACGACGCGTCAATCATCGGGACCATGTGCTCGGGAATGCCGAACTCCGCATACAGCTTCTTATCGATGACCACCTGCGCGGCTTTTAGGCACATTTGATGCAGCTCGGTGGTTGCCTTTTCCAACAGCGCCTGCTCCTCGGCGGTGATCACGTAATACGCCGACTCGTCCCAATATTTCGAGGTTTCGTCGTCGTCCAAAGTGGCCCACATCAGGCCCTGATCCTGAACCGTCTTGAGCCAATTCGCGCGAGGCTCGCATGTCATGCGGCGCATTAGGCTCCAACTCCGGACGAGTGTCCCGAACTCGAACCCGTCGAACCGAAGCCGCCACGAGTGACGCCTGAGGACGAAGGGGATGACGAGGAAGAAGACCCAGACGACGGGTGCGCGTATACGCCGGGAGAGACAACGGTGGACGGGCGTCCACCGGACCGCAGGAACCCTCCATACGAGTCGTAGTAGAAAGGATACGGATTCGAGTAATAGCGGGGGATGAAGGTCCCGTGGCTGTAGTAGCCCTGATGTTCCACCGCGTCCTTGCAGGCGTCCTCAGCCCAGGAGTTCTTATCGCAAGGGTCAGGGGCAGGCCGCGATGAGCAGGCAGCGGTGCCTAGAGTGAGCAGTACAGTAAGAGATCGTTTTCGCATGGAGCGGTTGGCAGAGGTTTCGGCAGAAACTATTCTCTCTCTTTATGGGAGTCTGTGTGAAAACGGTGCGATCCCCGGCATAATGGCACGGGGCTAAATCGGCGCGCGGACTCGCCGACCGACCCGTTTGCTGTTAGGCGGGAGGGCGTTAGGATACTAGCCTTCGATTGTCAAAGTGCATTTCGCGAAACGAACCCAATTTCTTGTTTCTCCACGCCTGCAGCGGGCAAATTCCCACTGAACTCGTTCGTTTTGAGGGTAGGAGCTAGAAGGGCAAGTTGATGACACTTAAGCGACTAAGCTATAGAAATAGGCACACATGATTGATGACAAGAACGGAAACGTTCCATCTTCCGGTTTCAACCGGATATGAATGACGGCGACCGTTTCAGCGTGGTCGTGTCACCGTTAGCAGGAGCGCTTGACCTGGAGCGAACGGACGGGTAAGTAGACGGAGGCACTTCGATAAGCGGCAGTGGCGCAGGAAAACGGTATTAACAGGGGCGTTTATCTTCGTCGCCCGGGATCATGAGCGGGGTATAGAGCCATTCGATTGGTATTCCATACGTTTCTGCTAGGCGTTGCGGTTCTTCTCGCTTCAACTCAGGAGGCAGGTACTCGGTCCACATCTGCCCGTTGGGGGCTGCTACTTCGACAAGATGCTTAGAGTCCGGGATAGGAGCGTAATTAATATTCTTCGCCCGAAATGCTTTAAATACTGTTTCCCGCTTTACGCCTAATCCCATCAATCACGCTGCCGCCCGCATGACGCGATACGAGATTCCATCGAACGGGAATTTAAGCTTCTCGATGTCAGGATTGCCTAGAACTTCCTTGAAGGAAACGAGAAGAAGTGGCTCGATCAACGCTTTGTGTTGTGCGGCCTCTTTTAGGAATCGAGAGGGGGCAAAAGTAAGGATGCGTTCGATGTTGCCGTGTACCCTTAAATGCTGGTGAATGGTAGCCTTGAGTCCCGCCTGAAAATTCTGCTGGGCTTCTTCAAGAGTATCCCCTTGAGCACCATAATTAATTTCTAGCCCCTGGGCAAACCACCCATCTTCATCTGGAAGAATCAGCACGCTGAGGTTCCAGACCACAACGGCGTGGTTTCCCTGGGACTGATCTGCGACGTGGATAGCGCCGGTGTCTCCAGCCGTCGCTAAAAGTTTAACGTTTGCCTCGCCCAAATTGGATTCCATAGTTACCTCGGATGTTACTTACTCTCGATCATAATGCACGTAGAGGTCCATTGGCCCTTGGTTAAACCTCTTAGATCGTGCATACACAAGCTTTAGCTGTCGGGCATAAAGGCAATCCTGCACGATCACCGCCGATCAACTCATCTAATCCTTGCAATCAGTTAGCTTGCATCCCTGGCGTGTGGGTGTGCCAACTAGCCAGTCCAGCTTTTCCACAGTGTTTTCAACATCCATCACGATGTTGAGTCATCAGAGTAACACAAAAAGTTGCACAGTCGCATAGAGGCTAGTCTGAAGCGCTAAAAAACGTCGTCAAACGGGAACTTACTGAATTAGACGGTTTAGGAAGCGGAAAAGTTGCTACGTGGATATTTGACGGGCAAATCTGGAGGGTGTTTTTGCGGTGCGGACGTTTCCGGGGACTCTTTTCGGCCTCTCGCTGTATCCGTCCATTCGGAGCTTCAATTCATCGTGGCGACACGGATAAAAGCTGCTCAATCATCCTGGGTTTGAGGCCATCCTGGTCATCTCTGGTGAGGTCTGGGTGTATATGTGAGGGCCAGCCGGAACCCGTCTGCAAGGGATCGGCGGAACACACGCAATTGTGCCACTTTGATAGCTCTCGTCCTCATAGAGTGATTAATCCCAGCACTACCATCCCATCTGAACATTTGGTCATTCGATTCTATAGAGACGGTCGCAAACCGGAGTCTGCCCGGTAAACCAGAGACGCTCACGTTGTTGGGGTCTACTTCGGGATCTGCTCCCTATCTTCACTCACGTGGCTGGCAGTGCTCCCTCACCTGAGATACCCTACGATGAAGGGTTCCAGAAGGATGAAATTAGCACGTACACTCCTGATCCGGATCGTGGCGGTTGCCTTGATCTCTACGCCCGCCTGGGGCGAGAATCTTTCCGTCAGCGGCCCGCGGCCTTTGCTGGAGGCGGCTCGGACGATTTCTGTTCGCTCTGGGGTGTCTCTATCTTATGAAGACCCGTTGACCCAGGCGGACCCGCTGAACCCCTCCGCTAAACCAGCGCCACTCCAAGCCCGGACCGTCCGCATTGAAATCCCTGCGTGGCCGGAGCCATTCAACCCTCGGGTGCCGACCATTTTGATGGAATCGGCCAACATCCTGGAAGCGATCAAAGTGGTGGGAGACGTCCTCAAGCAGGAGCCTGCGAATAGCGCCTTGACGTTGCGGCGTGCTTCCGATGGACGGCTCTTCCTGGGTCCGACACAATCGCTGCTGGATATTCAAATTCACTTCCCCGGTGCTGGCCGCCGCAAGGATCCTTGGCCTGTGTTTCAGAAAGCGCTGGAGCAAGCGAGCGGCTTCCAGGTATCGGCTTCCGCAGGCGAAGGTTGGGAGAGTGACGGGGTAGAAGCGAGCGATGGATCTGCGCGCGAGGTGCTGCTGAAGATTCTAGAAGCGTCGCGACACTGGGGACCGCTGTATTCGCCGGACCCGGAGGTATGGCTCCCGAAATTCCAATGGGATTTGACAGCCGAGCCGGATGCCAAAGCCCAGGGCGGGGCGCGCTACAAATTGTCCATACGCGCACTGCAGATTGAGTATCGCGATGCGCAAGGGAAGCTGCACCTATCCAGCACGGTGACGGATCGCATCGTAGAAGGATTCGATCCGGACGACGAGCCGTAGCGGTTACACCCAACCATCACTTCTGGGCTGCTGGTGCTCCCTTTGCTGCTCCCTTTGCCCCAGGCGCTGGCGCGTTGCTGTTCGGGCGGTCGGGGTTGGTGGCTGCGCCTAATCCGGCGGAGCTCGATTTCGGATCGAGCGGAAGCATGGTCGCGCTCCATTCTGCGTAGTCGGACGTGAGTCGCTTGTAGACGTCCGGCTGCCGCTTGCTGAGGTTCGCACGTTCCAAAGGATCGTCCACGACGTTGAACAAATAGGTATTGTCGCGGATCTTCAACCACTTCATATCTCCGTCGCGAACCGCCTCCTGCGAATTGTACTTGTAGCGCCAGTAGAGCTTGCGCGGGAAGGTCGGGCCTCCGGTCAGCACCGGCAGCAGATTCGCGCCGTCCGGCAGGTAATTCGGATCGAGCTTGGCACCTGCGGCCGCGACCAACGTCGGCAGCCAGTCCATCGAGATGCCGACCTGCTTGGTGACTGAGCCTTTCGCGATATGCCCCGGCCAACGAACGATCGCCGGAATGCGTAGGCCGCCTTCCAATAATTCGGTTTTGCGGCCACTGAAGGGCCAGGTATCAGAGAAGCGCTCGCCTCCGTTGTCAGAGGTAAAGATCACGATCGTGTTGTTCGCAACGCCCGTCCGATCCAGCGCTGCGAGTATGTTGCCCACCTGCCGATCCATCGCCGCGACCATAGTCGCGTAGATGGCCAACGAACCTCCGTCGTAATCGGCGATCGCGCCAATGCGCTTGGACTCGGCTTCGTCGTTGGGGCCTTCCCAGGGCCAGTGCGGCGCGTTGAAATGCAGGCTAATGAAGAACGGCTTTTTTACTTTGGCCGAGTCTGTGATGACTTTCACCGCGTGCTGGCCCAACAGATCCGTCAGGTAACCGGCGGTTTCCACCTTGGCGTCGTCGTCCCAAAGATCGCCGGTGTTGGTGCTCGCGATGCCGGATTTATGCGTGAAGTAGTCGACCCCGCCGCCGCGAAAGCCAAAGAAATGATCGTAGCCATTTTGCAAAGGGCCGGAACCCACGACAGAACCCAAATGCCACTTACCGAGTAGCGTGGTCCCGTAGCCGACGTCGCGCAGCAAGCTCGGCAGAGTGGGTTTGTCTTTGGGGAGCACGATATCGGGATTGGTGCCGCCGAGTGGCTCTTCCAGGCCGATGCGCAAACGATATTGATAGCGGCCTGTGATCAGCGCGGTGCGCGTGGCCGAGCATACGGACGAATTCGCATATGCTTGCGTGAACCGCATTCCTCCGGCTGCCAAGCGATCAATGTTCGGAGTTTGATAGTCGCGACGACCGTAACAGGAAAGATCGGCATAGCCCAGATCGTCGGCCATGATGTAGATGATGTTCGGCTTGGCCTGCTGTGCAAACGCGTCGCGTGGGGCAAGTAAAGCAGCGCCGGTCACACTCGCAACAGCGCTGGTGGCTGCGGCGATTGCCTGGCGGCGGGTAATAGGTGTGGAGGATTTCACACGGGCGATTGTACCAGATGGGGTTCGTGACGGGAATCGTGTGACGCGAGGATCACCTATCAAATGAGCTTTTGCTTATAGGGGACGCTCGTTGGGAGGCTGAAGCCCCCGTGCTCGATAAATCGCGCACCACCTTGAAGCTATAGCAACTGGAGAGGCGGATTGCCTGTCAAGTTGACCTGCATGCCGAGCTCACGACTATCGGTGGACGACGGTGCGATGGCGTGCGACAGCGAGAACTCTACCTTTAGGATTCCCGCAGCGAGCGGCGGCAGGTTGGCGGTATATTCCTGCGGACCCGGAGTCGTGTAGCTGACCGGAGGTAGCTGCAGTCCTTCGCTATTTTCGTCCGTGGTGACGCGAGCCGATAGCGTGATCTCAGGAATCGCGTCGAATACAGGATCGGGCAGGAAGAAGCGGAAGTGCAGCTTGGAAGGGCCGCGCGGTTCTGACAGGCTCGCCTCAGCTCCGAAGTTCGCGGCGCTCCACTGCCAGGCACTATTCTCAACCTCGTGCCAACCCGTGGTCCGCCGGAAATCGCCCAGAGGTGTCGCCAAGCGGCTCTTCGCGATGAGGAAGGCTCGGGCGTCCCCTTCGGGCGAGACCGGATCGGAGTGCAGCGGCGGACCCGCGACCGAGTAGTGCAGAATGTCCCAACCCGCCCTCTGCACGATCCGCTTCAGGCCCGCCCCGGTAAAGATCCAGTAATTGGTGTAGTCGTGATTCAGCTCATCGGTATCGACTAAATACGCCACCGGATTGTTCGCGAAGCTGGTCTTACGATCGGGAGCGAACTCCGCAATACGGGTACTTAAGAAGATATAGCGCGATTGCCGAGCCAAGGTCTCCAACACCAGGAACGGATTCTTCAGGTGATACAGAATTCCCAGCATCACGGTAAAACCGTAAGGGCCCGGGGGCAGAGCGGCTCCGCTATCCACATCCAGAGCATGAATGCCGATGGACGACGGCATGTGTTCCTTCAGCGCGCGAACACCATACATCGCGTTGTAATTGGTGGGTGCATTATCCACTACGTCGACACGAGCACCCAGCGATTCCAGGAAAAACGCCACGTCGCCATCGCCGCACCCGACGTCGAGCACGGGGTCGGGCCCGATCATGCGCATCAGTTCCCGCATGTCGCCCTTCAGCAGGTCGTCCAGGATATCGAACTGCCCGAGCGACGGCCACGGATACCAGGAAAGCTTGGGATGCAGAGGCGTATCACGCTTCACGGCCAACAGATGTTGGTGGAATGCCTGCGATTGTTCCTTCAGCGGGCGTGGGTCGATGGCGCGCGGGGCGATTGAGATGGGGTCGGCGGCGGACAAGTCTCCATGATAGCCGAGGGACTAGCGCGGATGCTCCGGAGCGGGAGCAAACCCGGTAGATCCGCCACAGCTGGAAACCTTCTTCCCTGGTATCAACCTGTCATGGCTGGGGCGTATCTACTCAATCGTTTCGATTGTTCCCAATGCCTGGGTAAAGGTGCGCTGCGGGGTCGTGCAAATCCCTTATTGTCGCGTTTGGCAATTTGCGTGCCTTATGAAACGGGGAAGGAGAGCTCATCATGCTCAAGACAATTTGCCTAGTTGCAGCGCTTATCGCGGTGCCTTCGTTTGGCGCTAACAAACTTTCAGACGCTGAGATGCAAAGCCGAATTGGCCGGGAGGTTCGCCACGAATTGGTGACGCAGCCTCTCTATGGAATCTTCGACAATCTGGCTTACAAAGTCGACAAAGACGGCACTGTAACGCTCAGCGGACAAACGACTCGGCCGACTTTGAAAAGCGATGCCGAGAACTCGGTGAAAGGCATCGAGGGCGTTAAGAAGGTAGTCAATTCGATAGAAGTCCTGCCGCTTTTACCCGCCGATGACGGTATCCGGATCGCGGTCTACCGTGCTGTGTATGGGCAAGCGAGCCTAAATCGCTACGCGCTGCAAGCCATACCAAGTATTCACATCATCGTGAAGAACGGTGACGTCACGCTTGAAGGTGTGGTGGCCAACACCCAGGATCGGCAGATCGCGGAAACACAAGCGAAAACCGTGAGCGGGATTTTCAAAGTGACCAATAACCTGAGGACGGACAGCAAATAATGAAACTCATTTATTGCACAGTGTTGGCTGCGGGAGTGCTTATGGCGCAGGCCCCGGACAACACCAAGGTCAACCGGCGTGATAAGACGAGCACTCCCGTCACGGCAGATCAGCAAGGCACTAGTGCCCAAGATATCGCACTGACGAAGAAAATCCGTGAGTCGTTGATTGCGGAAAAAGGACTGTCGACGTATGCCAAAAACATCAAAGTAATCAGTATGAACGGCGAGGTGACTTTGCGCGGTCCGGTGCGTTCCTCTAGCGAGAAAGAACTGATTATGAAAAAAGCTATGGACGTCGCTGGCCCCACGCATGTAATGAATCATCTGGACGTCACGCCGACAAAGTAAAAGTAGTTGACTCTATCGAACACACAGACCAACTGGAGAAAGAGGAACATTATGGCGAATACATCGGTTTTTGGAATCTATCGCACGCGCGAGCAAACCGCTTCGGCGGTTGACCAACTGCGGGAGGCTGGCTTCCGTAATACAGACCTTTCCGCGCTGTTCCCGGACAACGTGGGCACCAAAGATTTCGCACACGAGAAAAACACCAAGGCTCCCGAAGGGACCGCCATCGGTGCCGCGTCCGGTGTGTTGCTGGGTGGCGGATTAGGCTGGCTCGCTGGCGTTGGCGCGCTGGCGATTCCAGGTCTGGGGCCCTTCATTGCAGCTGGTCCGATTATGGCCGCCCTAGCGGGCGCAGGTGCTGGTGCTGTTACCGGCGGTTTGGTGGGGTGCCTGACGGGCCTTGGCATGCCGGAATACGAAGCGAAACGCTATGAAGGCCGGATTACTCAAGGCGGCATTCTGCTCTCGGTCCACTGCGATAACTCGGACTGGGTAAAGCGCGCCAAGGAGATCCTGGAAGCCAGCGGAGCTGAAGATATCGCATCTTCGGGAGAGTCTACGGGGGACTTCTCAAATTCCGATCGGCCCATGCCGCGAGCAGCATCCCAACGCTAGTAAGAATATCCCCCGACCTTCGGCATTTTCTGTGCAAGGTCGGGGGAGTTTTCAGTTTGCAATACGTACACAGGAGGCTTTTGAATGATGAAGAAACGCGCCACCCCCAAAGCAGCAACGAAGGATATGTTCACGGCGATGGCAGTCTCCATCGGTTCCACATTGGGCGAATTGGCTCGCACCGTCGGACTGGAACCGGCTCCGGCACCTCGGAAAAGAACACGCGCGGCGAAGCCTACGAAAAAGGTTCAGGCTAAGCCGACGTCAGCGGCAAAGCGTTCCAACGTTTTGGCCAGTTCGCCGCGAAGCAAAGGTGCTGCTACGAAGCGCAAGAAGCATTTGTAGTCACGCTTAGCAGCCGCGATCTGGGTTAGCTGCAGCTTCCGGATAATACGGTCAATCTTGCTAACTAAACCGGCCTTGATCAAGTGTTCGTCTGCGTCGGGCAGACCGAGGTCCGCAAATACGTTGCCGGAACTTATCTGTTTATCAAGGAGTTTGCTTTTAGGCATGGTTTACCTCGCTTTTCAACTGCGTCAATCGACGTCGAACGAGTTCAATTTGATTCTTTGGCGTGGCGATCCCGGTTTTCGACTTCTTCTGAAATGCGTGCATAACGTAGATCGAGTCCCCGATTGAAACGGTATAGACAGCGCGATACGTGCCGCTCCGGTCATTCGACACAATCTCCAGGACCCTGGTGCCCAAGCAGTGGAGGTGGCTTGGCGGTGGAGTGCATTGCTCAAGCCTGCGCGAGGTACAACGCATACCCGATATCATCCTGCACCGAAGCGGGGAAGGATCTCACATTGGCCAGTGAGTCTGCCAGCCAAGTAAGCTGGTTTCATGCCACTATGCCAATAGTGGTCGCGATCCGTCAAGGCACGTGGTGTTTGATCGCTTCACAGGTTGGGAAAGGTCCGCGACGGTTGAGTATCTATCCCAAGCTTTAGCCAACGCTTCGCTTTGAGTTGTCCTCCTCCCACATTCCAGTTCCCCAGGTGATATAGTCGAGTCATGCACCGCACCTGCCTACCGGCAAGTGAGGCGTAATTTGTTCTCGTCGAACTTTGACCGGCCAGACCGGACGTAACCCGCAAGCGCGAGTTATAGCCAGCTTGGACGAATTGAAGCTCGCACGGCGGCAAAGGCCGCGCGATCCTGGTGCAAGTAACAATATGCAGGTAACAATTTAGACGCAAGCTTGGCAGATGTCAGGCAAATAGGGACTCGGTTGCTCGGTCAACATGGCGGAACGTCAGCAGTTACCGGGCATTGCAGAGTCCAATAGGCGCAAGTCCAGTGAGCTATGGACGGTAAAATCCGGGTGCTGGTAGCCAAACCCGGGCTCGACGGTCACGACCGCGGAGCCAAGGTGATCGCGCGTGCTCTGCGCGATGCT
>JBDTUY010000090.1:0-12192 GCA_040007495.1 Acidobacteriota bacterium
GCTCAGGCTCCCAAACGTTTGGAATTCGACGTCGCGTCAGTGCGGCCTGCTGCTGACCAGGGACGACAGCCGCAGACGACGGCTGCCGCCACACTGAATCCCTCTCAAATTCGGCTGAATTACCTCACGATGCAGGATTTTATTACCCGAGCCTATCAAGTGAAGGCGTATCAGGTGGTCGGGCCGGATTGGCTCACAATGCAACGCTATGACATCTCTGCGACGATCCCGGAGGGGCGGACTACCGCTGATGTGCCCGCGATGATGAAGACTCTGCTGGAGGACCGCTTCGGCATAGAGGTACACAAGTCGAAGAAGGAATTTACGGTCTATAGCCTGACGCGGAACAAGCGTCCCTTCACGCTGGTTGAGGTACAGCCGCGCGAACAAGGGGGTGCGGTTGGAGTCGCTCCGCAGCCAAAAGGTGGCGGTCTCTCTCTGAACGTGGCCCAAGGAGGATTGTTCACTATCACCCCCACTACAATCGAAGGCAAAGGCATAACCATGGACGTGATGGCCAACAATCTATCCAACTTCCTCGGCTTTCCAACGGTGAACGGCACGGGCCTCCAAGGGTTCTACGACTCCAATCTGACTATTTTGCCCGAGGATTATCAGGCCATGATGTTGCGAGCGGCATTGGCTCGGACTGGTACGTTGGCTCCTGCGGCAATGGACTACGCGAATGCGAACGGGAACGTGTCGTTTATCGAGGCTCTGGACAAGGCGGGTCTGAAGCTGGAGAAAACCAAGCAAATGCTGGACGTTATTAATATCGACGCGTTGAAGAAGGTCCCGACGGATAATTAATACCGGAGACTCTGATCCGAGTTCCGAATCGCGTCGCACCAAGGTCGTCGGAGGTGCTCACGATCCCGGCTCGCCCGCGTTCACGATGGTAGTGCGGGATATCAATGCCGCCCGTCGATCAGTGGACCAAAGTGGGCGCGACCACAGGCGGCAAGCCATCGCGCAACGTCTTCGTTCGCGACGTCAACGGCATGCTGTGGGAACTCATCCAGCGAGCCGCGCAATAGCAGCCGTGGTGCGCGATTTATCGAGCACGGGGGCTTCAGCCTCCCAACGAATACTAGTGGAGATACTGAAGCCCGAGCCTAGTCTTTCAGGATGCCTTCGCCTTCACCGCATTCACCACCACGCCATCGTTCAGATACGCTGCGATCTGCTCTGCAACCTGCAGCGCCACATTCTCCTGAGCATCGAAGGTCGACGCGCCCAGATGCGGCGTAGCCACTACCTGCTCCATCCCGAATAGCGGGCTCGCCGTAGCCGGTTCCTTCTCGAACACGTCCAGCGCAGCCCCAGCCACATGGCCGGATTCGATCGCAGCCTTCAACGCAACCTCGTCAATCAGGCCACCGCGAGCACAGTTGATGATGTGGACGCCCAGCTTCGTTTTCGCGAGCGTTTCCGCATTCAGAATGTAGCGGGTCTTGTCGGTTAGCGGCGTATGCAGAGTGATGAAGTCGGACTGCCGCAACAACTCATCTAGCGATACGAGCTCCACGCCCAATCGCTCTGCCTTCTCCGCCGGCATCGCAGGATCGTAGGCAACCACTTTCATCTTGAGCCCCTGCGCGCGATCCGCCACCAGCGATCCGATATTGCCGCAGCCGATAATTCCCAGGGTCTTGGCTGTTAACTCCACGCCCATGAATTTATTCTTCTGCCATTTGCCCGCGTGCGTGGAAGCGCTCGCCGTACCCAGCTGGCGCGCCGACGCCATCATCAATGCAATCGCGTGCTCCGCCGTAGTCACTGAGTTTCCATGCGGAGTATTCATTACCAAAACATTTTTCGCCGCCGCAGCAGCAAGGTCCACGTTGTCAACGCCAATCCCCGCCCGCCCGATCACTTTCAGCTTCGTCGCGGCTTCCAGTAACTTCGGAGTCACCTTCGTAGCGGAACGAATAGCCAGCCCATCATAGTCGCCAATAATAGCGATGAGTTCAGTTTCATTCAGCCCAGTCTTCACATCCGCATCGATGTGCGCATGTTTGAAAACCTCCAAGGCTCTCGGACTCAAACTATCGGAAATCAAAACTTTCGGCACTAGTTATTCTCCATGGTCGAACCCATCGCAGATTGTGTAGCCCAAATCGGCGTTCATCTGCGTTTGTCTGCGGCTAAATTAAAACTGAGCTTTCACTTCCCCATACGCCCAATCCAGCCACGGCAGCAAAGCCTCAATATCCGAAGTCTCCACCGTCCCGCCGCCCCAAATCCGAAACCCCGGAGGCGCATCCCGATACGGACCAATATCGTACCCGGCCTTCGCGCTTTCGATCATGGCCACTACGGCCTTCACGTGCTTGTCCTGATCCGTCGCTGACAAAGCCTGATACGCAGGGTCCACAATCTTCAAACAAATCGAAGTATTCGAGCGAGTCGCAGGATCGTCTGCCAGGAACGCAGCCCACGAAGACTGCGCGACCCAACTTTCCACCGCCTTCAAATTGTTCTGCGATCTCTTAAACAGGGCTTCCTTGCCGCCAACCGATTCCGCCCATTCGAGCCCATCCAACGCATCTTCCACGCACAGCATCGACGGCGTGTTGATGGTCTCCCCCGCGAATATCCCGGCGATCAGCTTGCCGCCCTTCGCCAACTGGAAAATCTTCGGGATCGCTCGCTCGGTCGTGTAGCTCTCCAGCCTCTCGACCGCACGCGGACTCAGCGCGATCATCCCGTGGGCACCTTCACCACCCAAAACTTTTTGCCACGACCACGTCACCACGTCCAGCTTTTGCCACGGCAGATCCATCGCAAACACCGCCGAGGTCGCGTCGCAAATCGACAAACCCTTGCGATCGTCCGCGATCCAATCCCCGTTCCGCACCTTCACGCCTGAAGTTGTGCCGTTCCAGGTGAACACCACGTCATGTTGCTGCCAATCGGCCTTATCCAACTCCGGAAGCCTCCCATAATCGGCAGTGAACAGGCGCAAATCCTTCAGTTTGAGTTGACTCTTGCAATCGCTAGCCCACCCGCTACCGAAGCTCTCCCAAGCGAATACATCCACGCCTAAGGGACCCAGCAAGGACCACAGCGCCATCTCCAGCGCCCCCGTATCCGACGCCGGTACGATCCCCAGCAGGTAGCCCTCGGGAATCCCCAGCACCTGCTTGCTCCGCTCAATCACCGCAGCCAGTTTGGTCTTGCCAATCTTCGCGCGATGCGACCGCCCCAGCGCTGCATCCTGTAGCGCCGCCAAACTCCAACCGGGCCGCTTCGCGCAAGGGCCGGAGGAAAAACAAGGATTATTCGGGACAATCGTAGGTTTAGTCATGGTCGGTCTAGTTTTGTTGCCGGGTCCCGGCGTCGCGGCAGGTTCAGAAAGGGTTCATGGGACACGTCCTTGTAACGGACACATCCAGGCTCTTACTACGGTGATCGTACCATCGTAAGCAGACGTGGTGCACGCGCTCGGCGTGCCACATCGGCAATTTTGCCGATGCACAAGCAATCGGACTCGCCGGGCCTTCCACGTCAGCCCCGCGTCGTGAGGCCGGGGATTCCAGCGTTTCCTCATCGACTTCCGACGTCGGGCAACTTCTTACCGCGAATGTAGGCGAAGCGACCCCCACTTCACCCGCTACAATAGGTGAGAACCATAGGAGCTTACCTCATGAAATTAGGAATCACCGGCGCCAGCGGCCAATTGGGAACCGCCTTAGTACGCCACGCCCTGGCCAGAACCGCCGCATCCAACATCGTCGGCATCACGCGCAATCCCGCGAAGCTGACCCAACCTGGAATCGAAGCCCGCGCCGGAGATTTCAGTGCCCCCGCAGGCTTAGCCGCAGCCTTCAGCGGCATTGACCGCCTGGTGATCGTTCCTACGGCGGACCTGCAACCCGGCGTTCGTATCCGACAGCACTCCGATGCCATCGACGCTGCGGTTCAGGCCGGCACCAAGCACATCATCTATATCTCAACCGTCAGCCCTAGGCCCGACGCGAACAACGTCCTGCTCGATTCCCACTTCGCCACCGAACAGAAGCTCATGGCGTCCGGCGTTGCCTGGACCCTGCTCCGCATGAGCGTGTATACGGACTCCGTGGCCGACGCCGCCAAACGAGCAGTAGCCTCCGGCACCTACTCCGCAATCCCCGGCGCACCCGCCGCCTACGTGACCCGCGACGACATCGCCGCCGCAGCAGCAGGAATTCTAACCGCAACCGCAGGCCACGCCGGAATAACCTATCACGCCACCGGACCCATCTCAATCACGCAGCAGGAAGTCGCAGCCATCATCGCAGAAGCCATCGGCAAGCCCATCGCGTTTGCGGAAATGACCGCAGAGCAACAAAAGGCGGGCCTGGAAGCGGCCGGCCTCCCGCCCTTCATCGTGACGGCCATAGCCGGTTTCGGAGCCGCCATCCGAGCCGGAGCCTTCGACCTGGTAACCGGCGACGTAGCCCGCCTGGCAGGCAAAGCCCCAGAATCCCCAACGGAGTTCTTCAAGCGAATTCTCGCGAACTAAAAAGCGTACGTACAGAGCGCTCGGCTCCAATTCTCACCAGCCGCGAGAGTCAACGGCGGCTTCGCCCGATTGGCGGACCCGCCGGCCCCGACGTGGCGCGCTCACTCTTGCGAGCCATGTTGGCAATATTGCCAACACCTGAGAGGCACTTCTCGTAAGTTTGAGCGTCGGCAAAATTGTCGAGGTTGCACGCCGAGCGCGTGCGCCACGTCATGGGCGCAATTCTTATGAGCGATCAGTATCCGATGAGAAGAATCCCTTTGAGTGGAAGTTGTAGGCGCCCGCTCACGTAGAGAGTTTCGAGGAAATTCTCTACTTTCGCAAAGTCATCCGAATTTCGATAGCTATTGCGGACCGCTATTGCAAGATGTAGTACATCGTGCATCATACAAGCTTGAAAAATATCTTTCAAGAATTGATTATTGTCCACTGCTCGTCCCGCTTCAACTTCCAGCACCCACCCCTGACTAACGGCATGAGCATCAGCATTGAAGCACTTCAGTACTTTCCCCTTGCGCCCAAAAAGAACTGGAACTACGATCTTGCCCTCGGCTGACTTACTCGTTTCCACGAGAAACCCGATCTGCTCAAGGCCTGGGCGGAGCTTAGCCATGACTGTGTTGCTGGGCTGGTTTGGCCGTGAACGCGAACTGATCGCTTCCGCCTCTGATTCAAACAGAGATACTATCAGTTGGCCAAATGCTGGAGGCGGCGAAGACTTTGGAAAGTAGACCCAGTTGATGTTTGAAGACTCACTCATCGGCATCGGGCTTAGTTCTCAATCCTGCGGATAAGGCCTATCATTTAACTCTGAAAGTCGTAATCCGAGGAGGTCCCACACGCTGTGAGGACTTGGTGCAGGTCGTGCCCTGTCAATATCCCCGGCAGTTCGAAGAAAAACTCGTCCAGGCTCTCATTTTCAATGGTTACCGTGATCGCATCTTCCGTGGCTCTGATTTTAACTTCCATCGTACTTGCTAGTGTACTGCGTCACTCAGAATGAGCATTGTGTTGTCTGTAACTTACTGTGAACAGGCAGCGTCGATACTGAGCCGCGACCACAGGGAGCGGTTGGAATTTGTGGCGCACTACACTAGCTTTCTTGGCCGGTGCCTGCAAAGTTGAATTCTAGCATCACTCAAGCGCCTGCAATGGGCCGACAACGTAGATTTGATCCGAACGGTCTGAGCGAATTACCCAGCCCAGAAGCTATAGCGGCGCACTTCTCGTCCAATAATACTTCGATTACAGCCCTGGTGATCAGTCTCCCGATACGAAGAAGGCACGCCAAGAACGGAAGTGCCCTTTTCTGGAGCAGAAGGCCTGCACTAAAACTCTCAACGATGGCTCCATCAGCGGCGCCTGCACTATCAAACCCATCACCAGTGGACCGGTTATCTGCTGCCCTGTGCGCCTGTATTCGGACAACTGCAAGATTCTCGAGGACGTGGCGGCACAGGCATTCGGCGGCGTGTTCGATCTGATTAACGGAAGTGAGGTCGACAGCCACCGCGAGAAAAACCCTGACAAACCTTGCGTGATCGTATTTGGAAAACGTTGGGGCAAGGAACTGCGGCTTCCAAGCCGAGCCAAGAATGCAAGCGGCAAGGTGGGCGCATATTTTGTTGATTGGATTTTAGCGCATGTTGACGCCAGCGACAAGCTACTCGGATTTTTCTACTCGGATTTGTCGCCATAGAAGTACAGTCCATCGACACAACTGGGAATTATCAGGCCGAGCGCCTTGCTTATCTTGAGGCGGGTTCATTCGAGGGCAAAAGCACTGCGGGTCTAAATTGGGAGAACGTCAATAAGCGCATCCTGCCGCAGATCATCTACAAGGGCCACGTATTGAGGCGAGAGCCACTTTGCCAGAAGGGGCTATTTTTCATCTGCCCGACACCGGTCTACAACAAGATCGCGGAGCGGCTCGGAGGTAATCTTACAGAAATACATCAGCAACCGGGATCGGTGACGATCATTTGGTATGACATCGGTGTACCGGTGCCCGAAGGCAAGATTCGAGCCTTGGAATTGGGAGGCCAGCGCACGACAACCATTGATCAAGTGGCGCTAGCCTTCACCGCCCCCAGTAACCTCCCTCCTGCGAAAGTGTATGAGCAGGCAATAATTGCGGAACTGTAGGTGTTGGGCAAGACCCAGCCGCGTGTTTCCGGTATCAACCGATCTGCCCCATCACTTCCCGACCATATGCTTCGGGTCCAGATTATTCCCTTCGCAGATACTCTCGATCAAATCCGTATCTGGGATCAATTTCCACGCCAAGCGTTAGGCTGATGGCTTCGAATGCACCGAACAGCGTGTCTATCCAACGGTCGGCTGCATCAATGTTGTCCGCAGCAATGAATCCCCAGATCTCGGTCAAGTCCCGATCAGCATCGCCACTGAGGACGTAACCGGTCACGGGTGCTGTTTCCGGCGAGCTTGCGACTTGCGAGCCAACTTACTGCGGGACTCGACGGGGTCGATACTTTCACCCCGGTCCAGCGCCGCCAGCCTTCGCCCCATTTCGTGATTGAATTCCGCCAGCCGCGCCGCGCGCGTGTGATCGTGCTCTTCCATTAGCCGGAGCGCTTCCCGCACAACTTCGCTCGCGGAATTGTAGCGACCCGACCCAACTTTGTCGTTGACTAGCTTCTCGAGCGCCGGGGTGAGAGAAACGTTCATGGAGAACTCCTTGTCTACTGTCACTCTAGGTGCGATAGCAAGGATTGTCAATCTATGTTATTCGGCCTCGATGCCTAACCAAACGACTTTGACTCACTTCCCGACCATATGCTTCGGGTCCTGGTTATTCTCTTCGCAGATACTCTCGATCAAATCCGTATCCGGGATCAACTTCCACGCCAAATGCGACGTCCACGGTTTCGTGTAGGACTGCGGATCTTCGATCGTCACATCGATATCCATGTGCCCGATACTCGGACGAGAGAAGCGCTCGGTGACCTTCAGCGATTCCGTCCCCGGCAGCCCCCGCATGTCGAGCCATGTCTTCCCGTTCTGCCCAATCGTCTCCACTACGAAACTTTCCTTGCCCGCCGCATCTTTTTCCCAATGGCCGATCGAATAACCCATCCACGTTGGCTGCGGATCTTTCGGCAACGGTCGCCCGTCTGTGAAGATCTGGCGGTAAATCGTGCGCGATTCGTACAGCACCAAGGTCAGGTCCTCGGTCTGCACCATCTTCAGCCCATCCGGAATACTGTCCTTCTCTGGAATGCCCGACGGCAGGCAATAGGCACCCGGGTGTCCGACGCCTTTGGTCTCAATGCGCTGATTCAACGTCGCTCGCCCTTGCGGTGTTAGCGGGATGTCGGCATCCTTCATGTCGGCAGCCAGATTCAGTAAGTTCTTGACCAAGCTCTCGGGAATCCAGAACCCCGATAGATCCGGCTTGCCATACGAAGTCTTCTGCGCCGGAGCCTTCATATCCACCTGGCCATCCGCCGTCCGCGGCACGTGCTTCCACGGATAAGGGTCCCACTGCGCGTTAGCCATCGGCGCAAGGCTCAACGCCATCGCCACCAGCGCAATGTAGGAAGTCTGAGTAAGTATTCGGATCATATAGCTCCCTCGGGAGAAAAACCGACACAGCAGTGCCGCCTTCTTTTGGATATTTCGACCGATGATATTCTGACCGATTCTATCCCACTTGAAGCTCGGCAGGGCGTTCAGCAGGAAGGGGTAGTGTCCTAAAAGTGCGTTGATGATCTTCAGCGACCGCTTGCTATTCGATCCCTCCGCCGATACGCTGGATTCATGCCAGTGAATGACCGTGAACGAGACCTGCACGCACTTCGCAACCTGATTGACGAAGCGCATGCGGTTATTTCTACATCCAAGCTTGCCGAAGGGCGCAGCAAGCGTGCCGAGAAACTGCTGGCGACCGCGCTGGAACTCACAGACGATCTGATTGCTACACCACCTGCTGCCGTGGCTCTAGGCCAACGCGGCGGTCTGAAGACGGCAGAGCGCGGTAGTGAGTACTTCAGTCAACTTGCAGCGAAGCGCAAGACCAAAGCAGGCGGACGACCGAAGGTGCAAGCCTGAACATTTCAGTAAACTAGTCCCATCAAAAGAAAAGCCCGGCATGGTAGCCGGGGCTCTTCGATGCGGACGTCAGATACCCTCATCGTAGCACTGAATCGCGCCGGATTCAAGAGGCGAAGTGTCCCCACCAAAACTGTGTGCGACGATCCCCATTAATCCGAAAGAGTTTCTAGGCGAAGAATATAAGCGTCGTATCAATGATGCCTATCATCAAGGCGAGGGAATTAGGTTAAGCGCCGAAGCAGCAGTAGAGAGTCGCGGGCTAGATCCCCAAAGCATTGAGGCGTGCCACCTTCTAAACCAAGCACGCATGGAATCTGCGCAGGTGTACTTGACGGTCATCAACGGAGCGTATGGCAATACAGCCCCCAACCGTCAAATTTTCACAGAATGGATGCGCGATGAGATCGAAGATGCTTTTAGCAGCCTGCCGCTCCTCGCTACACAGAGACTGCTATTAGAGCATACGTTCCTTTCCCCTCTTGAACAGTGCAAAGCTTCAGCCGTAGATCCCGCCAAACCATTCTTAGAGGCAGTTGAGAGTCGAGTACGAGACAAATCCGCACCTCTGACCAAAGAACGAAACGACGAGTACGACAAAATCAAATCGAGAAAAGACTTGGCTGGCAATTGCAGAGGAAGAGCCTATTGGCGGCTGCAAATCTATGAAAGCTGCACGCAGCGTCGCGCGCTCCTGATGGCCGACGTTTATATCGAAGTAGCCAAAGAGTTCGGCTGTGTTGAGATGCTTTCCTTAATTCGCTTGGAACACCTTCGGCGCAAGATTCAGACCAGTATCCAAATGGAAGGCGCTTCGATAAAGCAGATCAATAAGCAAGATTGCCACGCAGCGGGGGACTTACCTCTAAATGATCGCGAGCTAGATCAAACGGTCTGGGCAGCGCAGAGCGTTATCATGAGTTTGGTTTACAGTCGGCTCCAGGTCATTATTAGCGACCTTGCCGCAAGGGCCGCACTTGATGCGCCCCCCGCTATAAATAATCACGCGGCTTTAGCTAATGTCACCACCAAGGATATGCCACCCCCGCATCCGCCGAGCCACCTAGGGACTCAAATTGACCACCTGGCAGAGAGGCTAGACATCAAGCACGACGATCTTGCCCTACGAATGCAGATGAACAGATCAACGTACTATGCAGTGAAGGCTGGCGGTGGCGGGCGAAAGGCCAAAGCTAAGGTTAAAGAGTTCATTAAGAAGAACTTGCTGGATAAAATCGGACCAAAAGCGGACTAGAATCGGACTTTTCGGACCACTTGGGACTATCAATCGGACTTCTCTGCGGATAGGCTAAACATACGAAACCCCACGTTCGAGCGTGGGGCCTAGTAGAAAGCAGAGCTAATGAAACTAACGATCAGTCGTCGCAGTAGAGGGGTCCGAATCCGGCTAGAGATTGGTGAACTGTCCTTAACCCTCGACCTCCCAATAATAGAGCCTGTGGCCACATAAATCAAGGCCCGACTTGCCTACGGGGAATACCCAGCGGTCGGGCCATCTCTTTGCGCAATTGCGTTGACAACAGCGACCGCTTGTTGTATTATTAATCATGACCTGCCCCACATGCAAAAGCGAAGGCCAACGGTTCGGAACCAACCGAAACGGTAGCCAGCGTTTTCGCTGCGTGGCATGCAAAAAGACCTACAGCGGCAAGCTGGCGGATCGCGTTGAAGGTTCCACTATTCCCTTGGCTCAGGTCGAGAAGGTTCTACAGCTACTCATTGAAGGCTGTTCTGTACGGTCTGCTGAACGCATCAGCGGCCTGCACCGCGATACCATCCTGAAGTTGCTGGTGACTGCCGGTGAGCAATGCGAGAAGCTCATGGGTCGTCTAATCGTCAACGTACCAGTGAAGGATGTTGAATGTGACGAAATGTGGGCCTTCGTGGCGAAAAAAGAAAAGCGGGTGAAGCCGGAAGACGATCCGAGCTATGGCGATGCTTACACGTTCGTCGCGATTGAACGCAATACCAAGCTGGTTCTGAATTTCGCGCTAGGCAAGCGGAACCAGAAGACGATGGACGTATTCATCGAAGGCTTGCGCCACGCGACCAGCGGCAGGCAGAAGTTTCAAATCACCACAGACGGATTCAAGCCGTACAAGTCTGCGATTACCACGACGCTACATGATCGCATCACCGGATTCGCCCAACTCATCAAGGTCTACCGCACGCCGCAGGATGGCGAAAAGCGTTACAGCCCTGCTGAAGTGCAATCCGTGGAGGTGGTCCCAGTTTACGGTGATCCCGATCCCAAGCGTATCTGCACTTCGATTGTTGAGCGTCAGAATTTGACCATGCGCATGCAGATGCGTCGCCTTACGCGTCTCACCAATGGCTTCAGCAAAAAGTGGGAAAACCTGTGGGCCGCGCTCTGCTTGCACTTCGCCTACTACAACTTCTGCAAGATCCACAGATCGTTGCGCGTAACCCCTGCGATGGCTGCCGGAATCACGGATCACGTATGGGACATTGCGGATCTTCTCACAGAACACCCCACCGCCATTTCTTAGATCGAATCTAGAAGTTACGTTATCAAGTGTGGTTTGCGCTCTGCCGATAGGTAGAATAGTATTGTAGGGCTCTAACCATGACACTCGAAACCGAATTGGCTTACTACGCAACGATCAAATCAGAATTGCTGAAGCATCACGAGGGTAAGTTCGCCCTTGTGATTGGCAACGAACAGCTTGGGGTCTTCGACAAGCGCGAAGAAGCGTATGCCCAGGGCATTGCTATTAAGGGCAATGTGCCAATGCT
The DNA here is from genome assembly GCA_040007495.1 of Acidobacteriota bacterium. Taxonomy (GTDB): domain Bacteria; phylum Acidobacteriota; class Terriglobia; order Bryobacterales; family Bryobacteraceae; genus Palsa-187. Next base: position 11,357 of record JBDTUY010000090.1, read on the forward strand.
GATCAAGCAGATTCAAAAGGTCGATCCAATTGAGCATATTCCCGCTATGGTTCTCGGCCTAATCAATGCCCACTCTTAACAACTTTTCCTTCCACCAAACTCCAGGTGGAGGTCTTCAGCCCTCTCCACAAGCGCTTGTCTCAATGGGCCCCGTGGTCCAAATAAGAATTGAGGTTCCTTCTGCCCTAGCTGCAACCCTTGTCGCAGCAGGTAAGATCGTCCCCAATCCAGTAGACGGTGTCGCATTGATTGATACCGGAGCGACCATCACGTCCATTCATGCCCCGATCTTAACTGGGATGGGCATAAATCCCGTTGGAGTGGCGAACGTAGGAACGGCAGGAGGGCCGAAACAACAATCAACATATGCAGCTCGCTTTTCCTTCCCTGGAACTCCATTGCCAGGATTTGAGCTGACCCAGATTATCGGTTGCGATCTATCCGGGCAAACGGTGCTGAATCAGCAACCGTTGATTGGACTGATCGGAAGGGACGTTCTGGCAAACGCCGTTCTGGTTTACAACGGGAGTGCCGGGATGTTCTCGCTCTCATTCTAGCGCCCATACTTTCCGTAAACTCGCATCAACGCACTTTTAGGACACTACCCAGGAAGGCGGGTCGCCAGACCCGCACGGAGGCGCCGTCTCCGCTAAATTCCAAAATGAGGCGCAAGCCTCCGAATCCGATGTGGCGTGAGCTTCAGCTTGCAGAGGAGCTTTAGCTCCGCTTCGAATGCTGATTGCGAAGCTCAAGCCTCTATCCCCGACAAACGCCCTACGCCACACTAGGGTAAATCGACCCCTCGATCACATCCGCCGCCCGCTCGCAATCCGCAT
>JBDTUY010000091.1:0-12107 GCA_040007495.1 Acidobacteriota bacterium
CGGCATCGCGGGGAGTCTCCGCCAGAAAAGTTATAACCATGGCGCGTTGCGCGCGGCACAACAGTTAGTGCCCGACGGTGTGAGGCTCGACATCTTCGATCTAAACGGAATTCCCGTCTATAATCAGGATCTGGACGGGACGCCTCCCACGCGCGTGACTGAGTTCAAGGCCGCGATCCGGGCAGCGGATGCCATCCTGATTGCTACCCCGGAGTACAACTACTCCATTCCTGGCGTGCTGAAAAATGCCATCGATTGGGCATCGCGGCCGTATGGGGACAACGCGTGGGCGGGCAAGGCGGTGGCCGTGATGGGTGCGACGGTGGGCACTCTGGGGACTGCTCGCGCGCAGTATCATTTGCGGCAGACGTTCGTGTTTCTCGATATGTATGCGCTAAATCAGCCGGAAGTGATGATCGCCGGTGCGTCGCAGAAGTTTGACGCGGATAGCAATTTGACGGATGAGGTCACACGAGGATTTATCCAAAAGCAGATGGTGGCGCTGGTAGATTTCGCGAAACGGCTGTCGCCGAAGTAGCCAAGCGAAAATCGGGCGCCGCCAAACGCTCGCTCGCAACACTTTCAGGCTGTGGCTCGCTTGTACACGAAGCCGGTTGGAACCGGTTGCGGGTTCAGGAACCCGTCTTCCATCAGATGAGAGAAGACTAGCGGGTGCTGAGTGCGAGCCACGCCAATAGACCAATCGCGGCTGGAATTAGGATCGCGGCCAGCAGTTTGGGACTCGGAGGGTGGGCTCGCATTGCGTCGAGCACCTCGACGACGCGGCTACGGCTGTTCGGTCGACTGGAGCGTTGCAGAAACCGAGCAAGCGACCGGCCAGGAGTAATATGGGATGGCAAAGTGATGCCAATACCGGTTGCCGATGCCTCTGGCGATGTAGCTTGCAAGGCTCCCGTTGACGAAGACTCCGCATGCTCAGTCCCGGCCTGGAGAGACGTCGACAAGCGAGTCCTCAAACCGGTCGGAAGTCCGTTGAGCGCGCGTATGATCTCCTGCCGACCGCGGCGATCCGCGATCAGGATGGTTGCTGAGTTAAATCCGTTGGTCGAAGCTTCCAGTTCCTGGCGCAACTCATGCGGTACATCGTTCACGGAATGAAACACCTGCGTGCGATCACCTTTGCCGATAAAGATGGTCGAGGTTTTCATCGTGATGCGCTGCATGTGATCTCACCCTTGTGCCTGGGGCTTAACGCCCAAGTTCTGTAGCCACTCTAGTTCTGTTTAAACTATACCGCGTTGGAATTGTGCTGCCTCCTGCCATCGGCAGCTTCGCGCGGCAGCAGCAGATCTTACGGCTTGCCGGTAGCGGGTTTTGCGACGATAGCTACCCGTCGAGTTCCGCCGAGCCCTTCGAGCGAGGCGTTTTTCATAATGGCGTGGATAAAACCCAGGGCGGCCTTCGATAGAGCTTTGTCCTTCCGATGGATCAGCGCCAGATGGCGGATCATCGGTTCAGGACCCAACGGTACGGTGGCCAGCAATCCTTCCGCAACCTCGTCGGCGCAATGCGTGCCCGCCAGGAAGCTGACGCCCAACCCGGCCAGTACGAAGCGCTTGATCATCTCCGTAGAATCGAGTTCCATGGAGACATTCAACTCATCTTCGACGCCTTCAAACCATGCGGCTAGGCGGCGACGAGTGGTTCCAGTCTTGGGCAGCAGGAGTTGATGGGGAATCAGATCCTGCGGCGTCACTCGTTCCAACTGCGTAAGCGGATGGCCTACGGGCACGATCGCTTTGATCTCGTCGGAGTGGATCTTCACAACCTGCAGGCGTTTTTCGGTGACTGGCAACTGCGTGACGCCGAAGTCGGCCTGACTGTCGAGCACGGCTTCCACAACGCGGGCACCATAGGAGCGGTCCACCAGAATCTGGACGTTGGGGAATTCCTTCTTGAATTCGGAGAACACCAGCGGCAGGACGTAGATGCACGTTGCTTCGTTAGCTGCGATCAAAAGTTCGCCGCGTGGGACCCGTTCCAGTTCGCTGATGGCGTCCTGCGCGCCTCGGCGCAGCTCCAGAATTTGTTCAGCGTAGTTCGCGAAAATCTGTCCGGCGGGGGTGATCGCGATCTTGGTACCCAGACGGTCGAATAACGGAGCGTTTAGTTCGGTTTCCAACTGGCGAACCTGGGCGCTGACGGCCGGCTGAGTGCGGAAACACGACTGCGCCGCCTTGGAGAAGCTCTTCAGACGGACGATTTCGAGAAATGTGTGGAGCTGATCCAGGTCCATGACGGCTCAAAGTCGATACGTGACGCCGGAGCGTCTTACCCTATCGCAGATTGCACACAGCCTTTCGTAGGATGCGGATACCACTAGGGTGAGCAACCAGTATCGCATAGTAGCCGAACCGCGACTATTGCCCCTGCGGTCTAATAGAGGCATGCGGTGGATCACACAGCACGCGTCGATGGTAACGATCTGGCTACAACTATGCACAACGATGGTTTGCTCTCAAGCGGCTTGGGGGCAGGCTGGCGGACCGGCGAATGTACTGGTGGTGGTGAACGATGCTTCCCCGGTCTCGCGTAGCATCGGTGAGTACTATGCTCGCCGACGTTCCATCCCTTCGGATCATGTGTGCCACATTCGCACTGAGGCGGTGGAAAACATCGAACGCGATGTTTACACCCGTAATGTCGCGCGTCCGATTACGGGCTGCTTGCAGCGCGGTGCGTTGGCGGAGCAGATCCTATATATCGTGACCACGATGGGCGTCCCTCTAAAGATTGACGGGAGCGACGGCATGAGCGGGGACATGGCGTCCGTCGATAGTGAATTGACGCTGCTGTACGGTGATATCCGGGCGGCGAAGGCGGGGGCCAAACCGCATGCTTTAAACGGGCCGCTGAAGAATCCAATGTTTGGGCGGCTGGGTGCGGCGTTCACGCACGCGGAGTTCCCGATGTACCTGGTGACACGGCTGGCGGCTTACGATCTTGCGGGCGTGAAGAATCTGATCGACCAGGCGTTATTAGCGCGCAACCAGGGAAAGTTCGTTATCGATATGAAATCGAAGACGAACGAAGAGGGCAACGACTGGCTGCGTAAGGCAGCGCAAAGTCTGCCTGCGGATCGCGTAATCTTCGATGAGTCTGAAATGGTGCTGTACGACCAGACAGACGTGATTGGTTTCGCGAGCTGGGGTTCTAACGATCCGAACCGGCATGAGCGGTTCGTCAACTTCAAGTGGCTGCCGGGATCAATTGCGACCGAATTCGTATCCACCAATGCGCGGACGTTCGAGCGTCCTCCCAACGATTGGACCATCGCCCCATGGGCTGCTGGTTCGGGAAAGTGGTGGAAGGGTTCACCGCAGACGCTAACCGCGGATTATTTATCAGATGGAGCGACGGCTGCCACCGGGCATGTGGACGAACCGTTCCTCGTGTTGACACCGCACCCGGAGTATCTTCTGCCCGCCTACTTTACAGGCCGGAATCTGGCGGAGAGTTTTTATTTGTCCATTCAAGGGTTGAGCTGGCAGAATGTTGTGATCGGCGATCCGCTGATGACGCTTGCGAAATAGCTGGGGGCTTTGATAGCCGGGAAATGTTCCCAGCACGGGCGCCTTGCTCTGACGCCCTCTCCAATGATGTAATTAAGCGCAGATTGCCTGTGGCTCTGAATCAACCAGCAGCCCAAATGGCGACAGGAGTTTGAGCGATGCCCATTTACGATTACGAATGTCAGGAATGCAAAGAGATCTTTGAAGTTCTGATCCTGAAGAACTCAGATCCGCCGCAGTGTCCTGCTTGCAAGAGTCTAAAGCTGGAACAGCAGATTTCCTTGTTCGCCGTGGATTCGGCAGGAACCCGGGAATCCAGTCTGCGCGGAGTGCGGGCGAAAAATGACAACGTCCGGCGGGAGTATCAACACGCGCAGGCCGAGCACGAAAGAGACCATCACCACTAGCTCGCGGGTGGCGCTGCAATTAGTGGTGCCACGCGAACTGCTTCATGAGACCGACCCGATCCAAATTCGATTGGCTGCTGGAGGGCGTAGCGCTGCTGGCTTTACTGGCGGGATTTACGCTGGTGGCTTACTACTGGTCGCGTATTCCAGCGCACGTGCCCACCCGTTTCACTTCTGGAATCGGACGCTTTGGCAGCCGAAGTGTTGCTCCTGGCGGAAGCGCACCCGCGTTTTCGCTTCAACAATTGTGGAGCGCCCGCAATGGTCTATGGTTCGTCATGGGAATGAACGCACTGGCATATATTGGACTGACGCTGGCCAATCGCTATCAAAAACTGGTTTCGATTCCAGAACAACTCGCTCGGCAATCGCCGCACTTACGGCCTCTGGTTTATAGCATGGTGATCGCGGCGAAGACAGTGCTGATGCTGTTTTCACTGTTCCTGGTATGGTCGTTGATCAGCGTCGGGACCGGGCGTGGCGCTCCGGTAAACCGCGAGTCGTTGACGCTGTTCACGCTGGCAGTGCCTCTGCCGCTGATCCTGTTCACTTGGATTTCACACGCGGCGAGGCTACGCAGCGGACGGTAAAGGCTATTTGCCTGGGCGTCGCCAGCCGGGAAATGTTCCCGGCGCGGGTTTTGGAACCCGCCTTCCATATTGGAAGCTACTTCAAATCAACTACGGTCGCATTTGCCGGAGCGGTGAACTTAAATAGCGAGTCGGCGAGCTTCAGATTGCGTTGCTCATTCTCCAGCACAAACTGCGTGACCGAATTGTCCTGCCCCGTGACGGAAACTTGTTTGATAGTCGAATCCGGAGCAATCAGCATGGCGATCTCCGTGAACAGCAGGCTGGTGTTCTTAGGTATCGCCGTAACCGATACATCGGAACCTTCCCGATGAGCCCGGAACTCACCGAAGTCCTTTTGAAAATCTAGATTCCCGAGCAGAAACGCCAGAGGGATCCGCATGTCGTCGGTTTGCTTCATCGGGAAACGATCGACGGAATTCTTGGCTTTGTTGTAGTCGTAGCCGTACTTACCATCTGACAGGAAGAACGATCCTTCGGGTACCGTGTACACCCAGCGCGTCTTGCCGGGCTTGCTTAGATACAACATGCCCTTTTCCGGGCTGTGGGTGCGGCCCGCAGACTTGTAGGTCTCCGTGAAGTTCGCCTGCAGGGTGCGGGTGTTGTTGTACAGTTTCTCCACGCCCTTAAGCATCTCCGTGGTGTTCACGGACTGATTCTTGTCATCCTTTGAAGACTGCGCGTGGCCCATCGTACCGAGCAGCGCGATGCCTGCGGAAATCAGAAGTGCTCGACAATAGGCGAAGGCCGGAATCTGCATGCTACTTCCATGATGCGCTAAGGGCGCCCAACGTTGCGAATAAATCGAGATACTCGCAGCGCATTACTCTCAGCGGCTATTTCGCCTGCCAGCGCAGTTCCGAACGGTTGCGACCTACGCCGGTGAGCGCAAGCTCCTCCACGCGATTGCGGTTGTCCAGTAGAAGCTCCATGGTGCCGCGAATGGCTGAGCCGGACATGTCCGCCGTCAGACGATTCGAGTCTATGTTCAGTAGGCGTCCTTCTAAGATCAACCGCTCGCGCTGATTGGTAACCAGTTCCACGTGAACGCGGCCTCGGGAATCGATGTTCACTACTGCATCCAGGATCAGGCTGTCGCCGCCGTGGAAGGTTCGGAGGTACCCGTCGCCTGAACCACGGAAGTTGACGGTGTCGCTCCAGCCAGACACTGGAGGTCCCGCGATCACGCCGCCGGGGCCGCCTGAAGGCACTCCACCAGTCATGCGAACCCCGCCATCCTTCGGCCCAGGGCCGCCCACGTGCCAGGTAAGCTCAAACTTGTAGTTGCCACTGCCACCCGCTTCATCTTCGATGCGGACCAGCGTCACACCGTTGTTTTCCTGCGGAGCCCGCAGCAGGAACTGCCGTCCGCGACCGTCCCGAGCAGTGAAGCGGAATTCGGCCGGATTCAGCGGCTGGGGCTGATTGCATTCCACTTTGCGCCACATCGCACGCGCTCCTGAAACGGTCCGTAAGCGGGCATCGCTCCCCTTCATCTCGACCTCAGCCACACCATCCACTGTCACTTCAATGGTGCACTTGCCTTGATCGCCCGAGCCGCCGACGATTCGCACCGGATAGGTATCGTATTGCTGATTAGACTGCGGAAATTGTCCCTGTGCAAATTGTGCCGCAGCCAGCAGCACTATCGGCACGAATACTTGAGCATTGCTTCTCTGCATGATTCCCCTCACACTTTGCTTTCTTGACGTCTCGGTCATTATATCGACGGATTGCGATCCAGCGCGTTACCACAAACTAAGATTTTCTATAGTACTGGGTTGCCGGGATGGTTTACCCTTCAATCGACTCTATCGAATTGATTTCGTCGGCTGTTAGTGCGAACATACCGCTCGCCAGATCCAGCACCATGTGTTCCGCACTGGTGGTGCCGGTGAGCGGCAACATCCCGATGGCCTGTGCGAAGTTGAACAGGATCTGGGCCGGGGTGACATCGTATTTTGCCGCCAGCTTGTGGACCAGCGGATGCCTTCCGGCCCCCGCATTGGCCGTCAGCAAAGAGAATCCCTGATATATGATGTTGTGCTCGGCGCAAAACGCGCGCACTTCGCGGTCCCAACCACGGCGGGCATAGCAGCGATTCTGAACGAACGACGGAGCCTCATCGTGCACTTGCGAAAGCTGTTCCAAATGCTGCAGCGATACGTTGCTCACCCCCAGTAATCGCGTACGGTCCGCGTTGCGCTGGTCGACCATGGCGGTCCACACTTGCGTATCATCGGGCGTCCAGCCATAGCCGGAGCTAGGGCCGTGCAGCAGGAAACTATCAACGCAGTCCGTGCCAAGGTGCTCCAGGGAACTTGCCATCGATTGCTCGACTTGCATCGCTAGCGATGCGTGCGGGTCGTAGGGCAGGCGTTCGTCTTGTCCTGCCTGATAGGTGAACTTGGTTTGCAAAAACAGTTCCGCGCGAGTGACGAAGCCTTGCGCGTAGAGCGTCGCCAAGGCTTGGCCAACGCCTGCTTCAAAGTAATGCTTACGCTGGTTGGCAGTATCGATGGCGCGGAAGCCGGAGCGGATGGCGAGGTCGACCAACGCGGTGGTCCGGTCCTCCTTCCAGGCCGTGCCGTAAATGAATGCGGGGACCGTTTGAGCGATGGGTGTGTCGGTCATGAGTCCTCATAGGATGACATGGGGAGGGGTGCTCAAACATCGGCACCCAGAGGAAACCAAACTTCGGTCCAGAAAAACCGACGAGCCGCGACGGCAGGGAGCGGAGTGCTGAAAGAAGAGTGCATGGACTTGAGGAGACTCCGCTCCCTACCGTCGCGGCTCGTCGGCAACGCGATCGGGCCACGTGTATCCCGCCCCTCCGGTTGGTTCAAAGCTGGTTCAGATTCGGAACACTGGCTAGATCCAACAACTGAAGCAACCAAGTGCATCCAGGGCCGTGACCGGAGGGAGCGGTCGCCCCGCCTTCCTAGTTCAAGCTCAGGATGCTGACGATGTTGCTGTAATCGTCGGTCCAGGCGCGGAAATTGGGGTTCAGCATTGGGGGATAAATATTGGCGTTCGTAAACGCAGCCGTAGTGAAGAACGCCTTGTCGGCGGTGATCAGGACCCACGTGGTCGAGTTCGTGAACGAATCGCCGCCTTCGTCGTACACCACCATCGGACTCCAGCCCATGGCCTCGGCGCCACGCGCACAAACCGGCGCGAGATCGAGGTAGCGATTGGAGATGTGGACCGCCAGCACGCCATTCGGTTTCAGCATTTTCTTGTAGAGTTGGAACGATTCGCGGGTCAGCAGGTGAACGGGGATCGCGTCGCTCGAGAAGGCATCGATTACCAACACATCGTAGTTCGGCGGTTCTTGCGCTTCCATTGTCAGACGGGCATCGCCCATCAGCACGGCCTTGTCGGCCTCCGAGTGCGGGAAGAAGCTGAACTCGCCTTCTCCAACCTTTTCTTGCGCCGACAGGGTCGGCACGATGGGATTGATTTCGTAGACGCGCACATAGTCGCCTTTGCGCGAATAGCCGGTCATCACGCCGGCGCCCAGACCGACCACTCCATAACGAATCGGGCCGCGGCCCTGCATCTCCTGCATGGTGCGCCCGATGCCGGAGGTCGGAGCATAGTACGATCCGACCTTGTAGCGATCCACTTCGGAGAGTCGCTGCGAGCCATGATTGATGGTGCCGTGCAGCAGGTTGCGGATGCCAAACTCAGTGCCTGCGTCATCATCGCGCACACGCAGCGCGCCGTAGAAATTCCGGACCATTAGATGATAGCCGGCGCGATCCTCTTTCTCCTTGCGAACCAGATAGCCGACTAGCAGGCCAACGCCTATCGCCAGTCCCACACGGATGACTGTGTTGGTCCACTTGCCCTCTTCTACGTCCCATAGAGCAATAACCGTCAGAATGCCGGTCGCGATCAGCGCCAGAGGCAGTTCCAGGAAGGTCTTGAATACGTTCGGGGCGATAAGCGCGACGAAGATGCCACCCAGTGCGCCGCCCAAGCTGATCATCAGGTAGAACGACGTCAGGTAGCGAGCGGCCGGTTTGCGTTTGGCTAGTTCGCCGTGACAGAACATGCAGCATAGAAACAAGCCCAAAGAATAGATCGGAATCGCGTACTTGATGTGATAGTTGCCTTCGGCGGTATAGATTGAATACGCCATCCAGCCCAAAGCCGGTACGACCCACGGCACAAACAGCCAGCGTTGATAGATGCGGTCGCTTTCAAAGGACAGGATGAAGCTCAACAGGTATAGCGCCAGCGGAATTACCCATAAGAGGGGAATCGGCGCGACATTGGCGCTCATGTGGTTGGTAACCGACACCAGCAGAACAGAAGCGCAGGCGGCGAGCGATACCCACAGTGTCTTCTGCCCCAGGCTAGGCGCGGCCGCCTGCAAATCCTCGACCGTGGTTGCGGATGCGACCGCGGGATCGGGAATCGCGGCGATCGAAGCGTGCTGTTCTTGCGACGCCCACGCAGCATACACGCATAGCAGCGCGAACCCAACGTACAGTCCGCTCCAGCTATACGCCTGCCACCTAGAAGTCAACTGCGGCTCCACCAGGAAGGGGAAACTCAACAGCGCGAGCATCGAACCGAAATTCGAAAGTGCGAATAACTTGTAGGGTACTTTGCTTCCGGTTTTGCGGACGTACCACATCTGCAACAGAGGACTAGTCGAGCTGAGCAGAAAGTACGGCAGGCCGATGGTGACGGCCAACAGTTCCAGGATGCGAAGGGTCGGGTCGCCTGCGACGGTCGGTTTCCAGGTCGCGGCGGGCAGGATCGGAAGTAGCATGCAACTCACCACAAGCAATCCGCCGTGCACGATCATCTGCGTACGGGCTTTCGCTTTGCCAAGGAAATGCGCGTAGGCGTAGCCGGCCAGCAGCGAGATTTGAAAGAACATCATCGCCGCGCTCCACACGGCGGCTGATCCGCCGAACCACGGCAGAATGATCTTGGCGATGAGAGGCTGAACCTGGAAGAGCAGAAAAGCGCTCAGAAAGATTGTGATGGCGTAGAGGAACATGGATAGTTGCTTTCAAAGAAATTTTCTGGCAGCGGTCACTATTAGCGAGAGTCGGTGCCTTCGACGTGGCGTAGATATTGACTTGGGCAAGTAAGCCTGATGGAATTCATTGCTATCGCAGGATCTTGATAATGTTGCTGTAATCGTCCGTCCAGCCGCGGATCCCGGGTTTGGGCTCCAATGGATATATTTCCGTACCTGAAAACGCGGCATTGGTGAAGATCTTGGGGTCCTTCGACATCAGCACCCAGGTGTTAGCGACGTAGAATGGTTCCGATGTGCCTTCATCGTAAATCATGATGCCCTTCATGCCCGCCGACGCTGCGGCTGCGGCAACGATGGGTTCCAGGTCCAGATAACGATTCGAGATGTTCACGGCCAATACGCCATCCGGCTTCATGTGCTTCGCGTAAATCTTGTACGCTTCCTCGGTCAATAGGTGCATGGGCACGGCGTCGCTGGTGAAGGCGTCCATGGCCAAGAAATCAAGTTGCTCGGATTCCTGCATGCGCTCCAACGTCAGGCGGCCATCGCCGAAAAAAATCTTCTTGTCTGCGGGGCAGGCCTTCCAAAAGTCGAAGCGAGTTTGCGCGATGTCGAAGATCAAGGGATTGATTTCGTAGTAGTGCAGAGTATCGCCGGCGCGCGCCAGGGTCGCCGTCACACCCGCGCCCAAACCGAGAACGCCGATGCGAATGGGGCCGTGATCGCCCTTGGCGCGCACGGCTCGGTTGATGCCGGAGGTGTAGCCGAAGTAAGAGGTCGGGGTGCGGCCACCGTCGGCAGACAGCAACTCTGTCCCGTGATTGATGGTGCCGTGGATCAACACGCGCTGCCCGGGGGCACCGAAGTCGCCCACGTCGTCCCGGACGCGCAGAACGCCGTAGAAGTTGCGGGTGCTGAGTTGATAGCCGTCAGCAAGAGATTTTTCGATGCGGCCGAGATATACGCAGAATGATGCGACGACCAGTAACAAGGACAAGCGGATGGCCAAAGGCCGGGGCCTACCCAGGTCGTCATTCCATAACGCGCAGGCCATCAAGAGTGCCAGTGTTCCGACCGAAATCGGAAGTTCCCAGTAACCGGGAAACACGCGCGGTGCCAGGAACGCGACGAACAGGCCGCCGATCGCGCCACCGACGGAGACCATAAGGAAGAACTGCGTCAGATAACGGGGGTTGGGTTTGCTGCGCGCCAGTTCGCCGTGACAGACCATGCAGGCGATGAAGAACGCGCCGCACAACATCGGGATCAACTGATGAATTACGTCGGTGTTGTTTTCGTAATCCTGCATCCCGCGCGTGAACACCGCGAGCGCGACCAGGCACATGGGCAGGAACAGCCAGCGTTGATAGATCTTGTCGCTTTCAAACGATAGGATGAAGCTCAACAGATAAATGCTGAGAGGTGCAATCCATAGCAGAGGAATCGGCGCGACGTTCTGCGTCAGATGGCTGGTGATGGCGAGTAGCAGCGCCGATGCACACGCGGACAGGCCAATCCAGAAGGCGATGCGCGATGGCGTTGGTGGAGCATCGGCTTCCATCAGCGCGCCTGCGGTTCCGGCCAGAACCTCGTCCTGGCGAAGCTGCTCGGCCGTCGTTTCATCACTGCTCGCACTGCTGCTTTTGTACGCCACCCCGGCGCAGAGGATCGCGAACAGCGCGAAGCCGCCGGACCAGTACCAGGCTTGGTGCCGGAGCAGAATATTCGGCTCGATTAAGAACGGGTAGCTTAGTAGCGCCAGCATCGACCCGAAATTCGACAGCGCAAACAGCTTGTACGGGATCGCGCCCTTATGCGTCCGCACGTACCACGCCTGCAATAAAGGACTGGTGGCAGACAACAACATATAAGGGAGCCCGATGGTCGCGGCCAGCAATAGCAGGATCTGGAACGTGGGATCGCCACCGGGGGTCGGTTTCCAGCGGTCGGCGGGGATGATCGGCAGTGTCAGAAGGCTCAGCAACAGTAAGGGCACATGCACTGTCAACTGCTGTTTCGGCTTCAGATAGCGAATCAGAACGTGTGCGTAGGTGTAGCCGGCGAGCAACACAAGCTGGAAGAAGAGCAGCGCGGCGCTCCATACTGCAGCCGATCCGCCGAACAGGGGCAGAATGAATTTGGCGATGAGCGGCTGAACCTGGAACAGGAGGAAAGCGCTCAGGAATATGGTGACTGCGTAAACAAGCATAGAGAGGTGATCGCCTAGGATATCGTAATTTAGGTGGGTCTGGGGGCCAAGTCTAAGGTATTCAGTCTAGAGGCGTGGGGATGCGCGGTCACGTTACAAGGTTGACCGAATTGGGCTTTACGCAACGGAGCTATTTGGTGGGGATCACTTCGATCGCGGCCTGGTGCGGCGAATCGGCTGGCAGCAATCGGCGAACGCCTTGATCGAACGTGACTAGTCGCCCGCCCTGGCGAATCGCGAGGTCGAGCAGGATGGCGTCATTCAATTGGCTGTGGCCCATGAGACGCTGACGAATCTCAGGTTGGAGATCGTTTAGCGAGTTGTCCAGGGGCCAGAATTGGTGATCGTCCGCTGCGCATGCGG
>JBDTUY010000092.1:0-12023 GCA_040007495.1 Acidobacteriota bacterium
GCGCATGGCCGAAGTGCGGCAGAAGTTCCTTGCCGAGCAGATGGGCCAGAGGCTTGCCCGGGAATCCGCGCTGCTGGCTGCAATAGTGCACCAAACCGTCCTCGCAGATGTACATGTAGCGAGCGCCGGCCCGGCAGCGCCAGTCATTCGGCTTACCCTGAGCAATCGCGTCCTGGAAGCCGTTGAAGCGAGCAAAATTGCGCTTCTCCATCGCCTTCATCTCGTGATACACGGCGCGTTCGCGCTCGCCTAAAGGCTTCAGTTGACCGTCGCCATCGTGAATGATGCCGACCGTAGCCGAAAAACCCAATTCAATCGCGCGCCGCCCGACCACCAGCGCGTCATCCGGATTATGAATGCCTCCGCCAACCACTGAATTGATGTTGACGTGAAAATCGGCGTACTCAGCCAGCATTTGTAGCTTCTTGTCCAGGACTTTCAGGCTCTTCTTGGAAACGTCGTCCGGCGTCACATTATCGATCGAAATCTGCAAATGATCCAGACCAGCGCGATTCAGGCGCTGTATCCGATCCGGCATCAGATTGTAACCGTTCGTTATCATGCCCGCGATACGACCGCGGCTTCGGACGGTGGAAATCAGCAGATCGAGGTCGGGATGCAGCAGAGGTTCGCCACCGGAGAAAGTAACAATCCGAGTCCCGAGGTCCGCCAATTGATTCAGGCGCGTGACCATGGTTTCGGTGGGAACCGGCTTCGAGAAATCGTCGTATTCGTTGCAGTATGTGCAAGATAGATTGCAGCGGCGGGTCGGAATGATATGCGCCATGATCGGGTGGCCGGTGGAAGCGGCACCCCCGGCGATCATTTGCAGTTCGCGCATGCGGCGGCTAAGCGCCTTGATATTGCGGCGCATTGCGGAAGACTTAGGTATCACGGGGGCGGACCCCGTTTGCGGCATGGGTTGCGACATGGAACTCTTACTATTTAAGCATGTTCCTCGGGTCCGTGGCCTGCGATTTAAGGGAATGGCTGGGCGCTTTTGAGTTTGTGGGGAAGTTCGCGACCCTCACCCGACGAAGCCCCATGCCTAACGCGGCTTATTCCCTTTACTGACGAAGCCCCAAGCTTGACGCATGGGGCTGGACGGGGGACGCGTAATCGCAGAGTAGAGGACCTCGGTATACTGTGGAACGCATGGGGCCAAACGATATCCGCACACAGGGGCTTAAGGACGGCTCCCGTCGGATGCGAATCGGAGGTTGGATAGCGCTCTTTGCCATCCTGGCTGGGACTCTTCTTTTGGGACTTTCCGGGCTGAATCGGAGCCTCTGGCTGGACGAAGCCTGGGTGGCGAACTCAGTGCGCGAGCGCTCGGTGTGGGCCATGTTGCACTACAGTCAATGGCTGCAGACCAGCCCGCCATTGTTCCTATTAATCGCGCGGGCGGCGGTAAGCGGATTTGGGCTGTCGCTTGATACCCTACGGTCGGTTCCCCTGCTGTTCTCCCTGCTGGCGGCAATCGCGATGTTCGGGGCTGCTCGCAAAGTGGTCGGCCTCACGTGGGCGTTCGCGGCAACCGCTGTCTTGATTTTCTCGCCGACCGCGGTCGAGCATCTACGATCCTTTAAGCAATATGCGGGAGAAACGGCGGCCACGTGCGCGTTGCTATGGCTGGCGGCCACATATCTTGAATCGCATGAGCTCCGGCGCTTTCGCTGGTTGTGCGCAGCTACCGCGATTCTGCTGTGCCTGTCTTATCCGTTGGTGTTCTTGATTCCGGGACTGGTTCTGGCGGTTTGGTGGAACGGCGGACCGATGCGCGCGCGCTTGCTGTTGGCGGTTGCCAGCCTGGTCGAACTGCCGCTCTACTGGTTCCAGATTCGACCGAACATCGCTCCAGATCTGTGGACATTTTGGGGCACGGGCTGGAGCGACAGCTTAAGTCTATCTACGATACTGGCTGCCGTATTCTGCGCCTTTGTGACAGCGCGCATGGTTGGATCGATGGACAGTGGTCGGTCGGTGAGCAATCCAGATTGGCGTATTGGATTCCGTGTCGTCTGCCTGTTAGCCTGCTTCCTCTATCTGAATGCTGAGATGTTCCGTTGGTATCCAACTGATCCGCGTATGCGCCTGTTTTTGTGGCCGTGCCTATTGCTTCTGGGGGCCATGGAGCTTGACGATTTATACCGGCGACTGCCCTCTTCGATCAAAGAGGTAGTTGCCGTGTGCGTCGTGATCGCGACGGCTCTGTCTATGACGTGGACGGTTGGCCGCATCTGGTCCGGTCCTCCAGAACAGACCATCGAGGAGTATGGTGCGGCGCTTCGGATCTTGCGCAATCAGGTCTCGCCCAACGATCTGCTGCTAGTACACGCCGATGCCAAGCAGGGGTTTCTGTTGCAAGCCGCGATCGACCATTGGCCTGAACTGGAGTGGGGCTCGCGGACCCGCTTCGGCGAAACCGGTTGGCCCTGCTGTGCTCGCGGCCGCGACCTAGTCCCTGGACGGTTGGAGTCAAAGGCTGTGACAAGAGATCTCACGCGGATGGTTCCCAAAGGCTTCTCGGGCCGCGTGTGGTTGTTTTACGGCAACCGTCCGCTGCACTGGAAGTATTTGGGTTTAGACGAAGGTGACCTATGGCGGCGCACGATGTGGGAACGCGGCTGTCCGCCGATGGAGTATCTGGCGTTGGGGAATTTGGTGATCAGCCCGATGGGGTGTACGGAGACGAAGTAAACGGAGAAACGAGACTACGCCTGATACGGCGTGCGTTCCAACTCTTCTTCCTGGCGAATGCGGGAGCGGTGTCGGCGACTGCCCGGCCAATCCAGGTGCATGTCCTTGCAAACGTCGTCCAGCATGGCCACGGTACAGGTCTTGGTCTCAGCCGCAAAGGCGTTCAGCAGAAGATTGTCACAGAGGCCATTGATCACGCGAGGAATTCCCTGCGATCGAACATGGATCTCGCCCAGCAGTTCCTCACTGAAAACTTCCTGCTTCGGCATTCCTGCCTTTTCCAAACGGGATTCGATGTATTCGACCGCGTCTCGCAAAGTAAAAGGCTCCAGTGTGCAGCGAAGAACTACACGCTGCTTCAACTGACGAAGATTCGGAGCGTCCAACTTGCGGTCCAATTCCGGCTGACCCGCCATGATGATCTGCAGCAGTTTGCCGTGGCGTGTTTCCAGGTTGCCAAGCAAACGAATCTCTTCCAGGACTTCCCACTCCAGATTGTGGGCTTCGTCCACAATTAGCACTACGGTGCGGCCTTCCTGGGCCTGTTCCACCAATAATTGATTCAGACCGAACAAAACCTCGGTCTTGGAGGTGCGCGCGACTGGCAAATCCAGATCGTACGCGATCATTTCAAAGAATTGTTCCGTGTTGATGCGGGAATTGAACAGAAACGCAAACTCGATGTACTGCGATTCCAGATAGTCGCGCAGGCATTCCAGCATCGTGGTTTTGCCGGTGCCAACCTCACCCGTCAAGACGATGAAACCCTTGCGGGCCTGCACTCCGTATACCAGGTTCGCCAGTGCCTCTTCGTGCTGCTCGCTGCGATAGAAGAACGCAGGATCAGGGCTTATATTAAAGGGGCTCTCCGAAAAGCCAAAGAATGCATTGTACATAGTTTAGCCCCGCGCCTCTAATCCTGCGACCACCCAAGCATTGCAACCAAAGGACTTACCCTCACACTCGAGAACACAGCCTGCGCGGGCATACCGACACCCAAGCCACAATGAAGCCGCCACTGCAATTCTCCGAATCTTGGCACTGCGGTAAGAACTGAGCCAATCCATTCCCGTGCGATACGTCAATAGTAACATGCGGCTGACGACCATAACCAATAAGTACTTGGCGCTAGCGGCCTTTGCGCGTTCTTGGCATTGCTTCCTCACGAACGCATCGACCTAATCGACTCTTTTCTTTATAAGTTACCGGCCCCCAGAACAGGAGTTCGCCAAATCCTCCCAGGTACTATAGTAGATACCCTAATTCATTTTCCGGCTGTAGGAGCGGGACTATTCTGACGAAGGTACTGGGGTGAGTTTACGTCTCAGTCGATTGTTAGAGCGCCGTGCCGGAGATCGCCGCCGTGGCGACCGCCGTAACGCTCTAACAGGATTGTTCGAAGAGGAACGCCGGAGCGAAGTAGATCGCCGGACACAGAGTCGCAGAGACGAACCAGCACCGGAAGTCTGGGCGGGGTTGAACGCCTATCAGCTCGCGACGCTTGCGACCTTTGTTGCTACGTCGATGTTTCTATTCTGGTTCACCGCACAACGTTTCGTGGTGAGCGGCGATGAAGGGACCGTGCTGGACGGAGCCCGCCGCCTACTTGCCGGGCAAGCACTCTATCGAGACTTCTTCACCCCCATGGCTCCGGGTAGCTATTGGCTCGGCGCAATCGTGTTAAAGATATTTGGCGTCACGCTTGCCGCCTCCCGAATTACGACGATTTTGGATTTATCCGCTTTGGCAGCCTGCATCTGTTGGCTGGTTTCGTACCGGGTGAACGAATGGTACGGTGCATGGGTAGCAGTAGTTTTCGTACTTCTGGGTAGCGCCGATCCGGCCTTGCTGCTGCCAAACCAGCGCTGGGATAGCGCCGCATTTGCTACGGTGGCTTTGACGATTGTCGCGTCCGGTGGAAGGCCCGCATATGTGTTTTTGGCAGGGGCGTTGGCCGCATTTGCCGTTTGGAGCACGGCCAGTTTTGGTTTGGTAATACTGGCGATGGGCACCGTCCTTTGGTTCCGCAACCCGGGCCGCTTCTGGCCATTCCTGTACGGGGCCTGCGCGCTGTCCGTAGCCTGTCTGACGGTGCTTTCCTTGCAGGATTCGCTGATTCCAATGCTGAATCAACTCTCTATCTCCCTTCACTCCGCAGGATCGAGCTACGCCTCTTATGGCAGCCGCTCCGGAGGTTATACCGACCTACTTGCGAATGCTAACGGATGGAAGCTCATCGTCGGTGCGCTGATCACCTTGGGTCTCATCCTTCCGGCCGTGCTACCCATTGTGGTGGCGGCCCTGTTCTTGAGCAATCGCAAGACTCTATCCATCCAGCTTCTGTTTTTGGGAGCCATTGCCATTCTGGCAACCAACTTTCCGCGTTTCGATGTGGAGCATCTGATCTATTCCGCTCCCATTTTCTATGCACTGGGAGCGATCTTTCTGGCAGGGCTCCCCTGGAAGCCGGTTCAGGAAGCGGCTCTCTACGCTGCTACCGGACTTACGCTGGTTCTGTGCTTCTATGGTCTTTGGAATCACACGAAACTGGACACGGTCGTGACTCCTGTGGGCACCGTGAACGCGTCGGCAGACGATGCGGCGTTCCTGCGCCGCTTGCAGGAAGAGATTCCGACCGGTTCGAGGACGTTCGTTTTCCCGGATCTTCCGATCGCCTATTTCATGACATTGGGTGAGAACCCGACGCACTATTCGTACCTGCGGCCCGGCAGGGTCGGGTTACAGGATGAGATCACGGCGTTAGATGAACTGCGCATCAATCCACCCAAACGCATCATTTATAGCGACCTTCCCGAGTGGAGGGTGGTGAAACTCTGGCCTGGCGGCGATCCCCTTCGTCTGCGGATGGGCCTGATCGAAAACTACCTGGCCACGAACTATCATTCCATCAGCACGATTCCCTACTCAGGCGGTAACGTCCAGATTCTGGAGCCCAGGCCGGTTGCGGTTCCAAGGCCCACGCAGCAGACCAGCATCGCAGCACCTGGACGGCGATGAAAGTCAGCCATCGGCACGAATTCACCTCGTACCTCGCATGGGGGTGATTCTCTCGCCCGACGGGGGCAAAGCATCCAGCTTACGCGTTTGTGTGGCGCTGTTGAAGCCATTCGCTCCTGCCGATTAAGACGTATAGATGCAGTCGTCTCCCAGCCGCGCGGGCAAGGTCAATGCAACGCCGCAAATTCAATTGGTGACGGCTGCTGTATTCCTGTGCACCTGCGTTGTCTTATATGTCCTGAGGGCGCACCATTTCGTACCCAGTCTGGATGAGGGCATCTTTCTGGATGGAGCTCGCCGCATCTTGGCTGGGCAAGCCCCTTATCGCGATTTTTTCATTCTGATGGGGCCTGGCAGTTTTTGGCTGCAGGCAGGCATATTCAAACTTTTCGGCGTTACGCTGTCTGCAGCGCACACGCTCCCTATCCTGGATGTAGCGGCGCTGGCGGCTTGCGTCTGCTGGCTGGTGGCGTCACGAACCACGGTCCGGTTCGCGGTCTGGATCTCGGCTGTATTTGTAATTCTGGAAACAGCTGATACCGGACTGAACCTGCCGAATCATCGATGGGATAGTGCCGCCTTCGCGATGTTGGCGTTGACGATTGCGGCTTCGTCCGACCGCAGGCGGTATCTGTTCCTGGCCGGAATGTGCGGTGCGTTTGCAGCCTGGATCACGCCGACGGTTGGGTTGGCGAGCCTGGCCATCGTGGCATTTCTATGGGTCCGCGAACGTGCGCGATGCTGGCCATTTCTGGCAGGTAATGGCGTGATTTCGTTGGTCTGCGCCGGCGTGCTCGCTGCGCAAGGCGCGTTGGAACCTATGCTGCGGCAGATGCTGTGGACTGGGTCCAATTACAGCGGAGCGAATTTCCTGTTCTACGGCTCGCGGCTTGGCGGATATGGTCAGTTCTTCGCCGAAGCTCACGGGGCGGCGATCCTCGGGTTTGCCGTGCTGGCGCTGGGGTTCACGCTACCAGCGCTTCTGCCTCCGGTCGCGATCAGCTGGTTATGGAGTACACGCCAGCAAACTGCGGACTCGCGAAGCTTCTCAATGCAGTTGCTACTGGTTGGAGGAATCGCGCTGGTGGTGGCCACCTATCCTCGGATGGATGCCCGGCATCTTACCTACGCCGCTCCTGCGTTCTATGCGCTATGCGCGATTCTGTTGGCGGAACTTCCAAGGCGGACTCTGCGGTCGTTGGTCACCGGCGGTATCAGCGCATTGGCGATCCTCTTCGGTCTCTACGGGATCGCTGCGAACTATGCGGGACAAACGACGGTGACGACAGCGGTCGGTAATCTGCGCGCGTCCTCTGAGGATGCCGCATTCGTTCAGGCTGTGACGCAGGCGATTCCCAAGGGCACACGATCGTTTGTGTTCCCCTATTTTCCCATCGCCTACTTTGTCACGCTATCGCAGAATCCAACGCGGTTTTCCTATCTGCAGCCGGGCATGATGAATGCGGAGGATGAATCGGCCGCACTGACTGCGTTGCGGAATAGTCCACCAGAGCGGGTGCTTTACTACGACCTCCCCGACAAAGAGATTTTGAGAATTTGGCCGTCCAGCGATCCAGCGCGATTGCACTTGAGCACGATCGAAAGCTACTTGGCTGCGAACTATCAAACGATTGGGCGTCTGTCCAATAACCTGGGGAATTTCCGGATACTCTCGCGTAATCCGGCGTTGAACGCGAGCGCTCCTGTGCAGTCAGAATCCTTGGCAGGCACCAAGTGACGACTCCGTTCTATGCTGACGACGTTCGCACGTTGAGGACATCCGTAGGATGAATCGGACTCTCAAATGGCTGGCGATTGCGGTTGGAATCGCGATGCTGGCAACGCTCGTGTCGCTGCAATGGAGCCGTGTGTTGCGCGGCCAGAATGACTTCGCGGCTCTCTACGCGGGGGCTCGATTGGTAGGAACCCCTGACCTCTATTCGCGATCGGCGAATGAAGCTGTCATTCGTTCCGCACTGGGCACCACGATGCCCAGCGTCATCTATACCCGGCCTCCGTTCTACGCGGTGCTGCTCCACCCGCTCGCTTCACTGCCCTACCCTTTGGCCTACGGCACTTATTGCGCGCTCTCACTAGTAGCGGTCGCGTGGTTTGTGTGGCGTTTCCGAAGAGAGTGCCCTTCGCTACCTTACGTCGCCGCTTTCTGCTTCCCGCTTGCGTCGTACATTGTCCAAGGTCAGGACACTCCGCTACTGCTGGTCTTCACGGGACTCTTCATCCATTTCACGCGGAAGCATCGCGACTTCCTAGCGGGACTCGTATTCTCGCTGTGCGCGATTAAGTTTCATTTGTTCCTGTTGGTCCCTTTGTTGCTGCTGTTGAAACAACGCTGGCGCATCTTTGGCGGGGCCGCGTCGGGAACCGTCGCACTGTTCCTCGTCGGATTGGCTGGAGCGGGAACAGACTCCATTGCCCAATACCTGAATACACTGTGCAACCCCTGGATCAACTTCAGCGCAGAGATGATGCCGAGCCTGCACGGTTTGGTCGCGACCCTGGGGGCGGGGTCCACGATCGAATTGGCCTTGACCGGCTTCGTAATACTGGCATTTGTTTGGATCTGCCAGAAATCAGACGACTTCGAGTTCCTATTCGCCGTGTGCTTGCTGGGCAGCCTGTTAGTCAGCTACCACTCGGGGATCGCCGACGGTTTGCTTCTATTGCTGGGGTATATACTGATTTCGAGTTCCTCCACCGTCGGCAAGCCCCTGAAGATTGCGTGGGCTATCCAATTGACGCCGGTGCCCTATTCCTTAGGCGTGTCCGTCGGCATTCCACTGATTTTACTGACCTTATTAGTTTGGACTGTGGCCATTCTGGCTCGGCGGACCGGTCCGATGCCCCTGCGCGTTCCGCTTGCCAGCTAGGCATACTACCCTATCCCGCCCAGACGGACCCTTCGTACCCGCCTTTTGGTAACATGCAAGCAAATGCAACGTAATCAGGTAGCGACGCATCCAACTTAGCAGACCGGGAGGTTTTGATATGAAATTCGGGCGAGTGGCAGTTTATACGGTTTTGAGCACTACATTGGCTCTGGCTCCGGCGTTCGCGGCCAGGGGCGGCGGGGGAGGTGGTGGGCGTGTCTCCGGCGGCGGGGGTGGTGGACGTGTCTCCAACGGCGGCGGGCGCTCAGTCGGTAGCAGCGGTGGTAGTCGCTCCGCTGGCAACGTGGGACGCTCTGCACCCAGCACTTCGGTCCGCAACAGCGCACCTGCGCGGAACAACGCACCCAGCACTTCGGTCCGCAACAACGCGCCTGCCCGGAACAACGCTCCCAGCAATTCTGTACGTAACAGCGCGCCTAGCAGCTCTTTCCGTGGAAACGGGAATATAAATCGCGGTAACAATACCGTCATCCGCGGTGGAAACACGACCGTGATTCGCGGTGGTGGAACGACGGTCATCCGCGGCGGTAACTATGGTTATCGCAACGACGGTTATCGCAACAACGTATACAACTACGGCAACCGTGGCTACCGGTATATCGGTCCGAGCCTCTACGTTGGCCTAGGCGGCTGGTATTATCCCAGTTCGTATTACGCTTATTATGGCTACGGCTATGATCCGTATTACGCATATCCGAGCGACTACTACTACCCTGGTGACTATTACCCTGGCGACTACAGCGTTGGCTACGGCGGACCGGCTCCGTTAGAGGAGCAGTATCCGGAACAGCAACAGTATCCTCAGCAGACGTACCCGCAGCAGACGTATCCTCAGCAGTCGAACCAGGGTCAGTACCCGCAGGCGGAAGGATATCCGCAGCAGGGTGTGCAGACCGCGCCGCAAACGGTACAGACTCCGCCTACCGCACCTGCTGCCAATAGCCCGGTTCCATACTTCCTGATAGCATTCCAGGATCATTCGGTGCAGGCTGCAACTGCTTACCGGATCGATGGTGACCAGATCCGCTGGATCACTGAGGATAAAGTGGAGCACACAGCTTCGCTCAATTTGGTCGACGTGAACCTGAGTCAACGGCTGAACAAGGAACGGAACGTCGACTTCCGGGTTCAGTAAGTTAGATCAGAAGGTTGGTAAAGAGAATCGCGGCTGGGTCCAATACGGACTTGGCCGTGATTTTTGCGTTTGGGCAGTGTTCGTGAGTGGAAACGTTCCGCCTGTCACCGGGTTTGAAATGTCACTAGTTAGCACTAGGTTCTTGAACACTGTCAATCACAAGCGTCTCAGCATCGCGCTTCGTGTCGCGCAATTCGAGACCGAGCTGGTCTTTAAGCGCCGCCTGCATCAAAGGGTAGCTCGTATCGTCGGTGCGCCTCGTGAAAGACAAGCTCATCTTGAATTCACCGGTCAAGCCGGTCATGTCAAAGATTGGGTCGGGTGTGGTGTAAATCGACAAGGCCTGTGCAAGCTCTTTCAGCGACAGTCCCCGCCTGACTGTCATCGAGGAATCATAATTACACGGGCGTTCTTGGCCTGCCAATGAGATGTGCACCCCGCAACCGGTATCGGCCGACGTCACGGGCTTCAGTTTTTGAACGCCAGGTACGATTCGCAACTCGTAGGCTCGAACATTGGGGACCGTCTTCAGGTGCGACTTTAGCGCAAAGCGTTCGGCCAACAGCTTTTGCACCATTTGCTTGCACTCGGCGTCCCCTTTGACCGGTTTGCTGGCGACGGCTTGGATATCGTAAGGAACAAACCGCGCCGACTCCGGCAAACTCTTCTCTATCGCATTGGCCTGGTCCGGTCTTAAATCGTACGCCCAATATACAAGCTGGTGGACTGGCAATGCGCGCGATACGAATCGCTCATTTGTGCATAGTGGCGGGTTATAGGTTGGATCGTTGCGGTCGTGAAGTTTGATCGAGCTTACTTCGAACGAAGGCTGGCACAACGCCGTAACTGAAGATAAAACGAAGAAGGCGAAGCAAAGTGAATATCTAGACAAGGTGCGATTCCTCCAACCTATGGGGCGATCTATTACGCGCGGCGTCGTATATCGTGCCACGTAGTAAGCTGCCTGTCAATAGCAATTGTATTGGTGGGTGGAGTTCAGAGCAGTAGCGAAGAACGAGGGATTGCCTCGATCGCGAATGCAGTCTATACCAACTCGAGCAGTACCCACCCGGGTATCTGAGCCGCCTTGCCGCCTTCAAATACGATCCGCCGAGTCTTGGGAAATGGCAATCCCGTGGCGAGCGCCTTTTGATAGAGGGCTGCCTGTTTGAGGATCGTGCGGCTGTTGGCTTCAGCGTCATCGCCCGAAGAAAGGCTCGCGGATACCTTTGACAGCATCCCACCGCCCCAACCTAGTGACAGGAGACAAGCGCCCTTCCCGAGAGCGTTCAGCTTTGATTCCAGACCTTCCACCGTTGCCTGCAGAGGGGCAAGCCCGGTCCATTGTGCGTATTCCTTGTGCCGCGCCAACTGCATGGCGGCGAACTTATTGGAAGCTTGAAACACACGCTCGCGGTCGCGCTCCGATTGTTCCTGCCAGATGCCATCGAAGGTCACACCGGGGGAGGCCATCTCTGCGAACACTGGCGTGCTGTCGTCGATGCGTTTGGCCTCAGCAGTACCGCGTGCGGATTTCCAACCTAATTCGTACTTGCCAGCTCCGCGTGCGATCAGCGTAGAGGTGCGTAGCAAGTAAACTTTCATGCCTGCATACGTGGTGGGGTGCGAATCCCCTGCCCCGACGCGCCGCATCAGATTGCGACCGCCGCTGCCCAGCACTATCTCTTCCGCCTTTACCGCCGAATTGCGAGGCAGCCGCGATTCCTTTGACTTCTCGGCCAGTTCCTTTAAGACGCCTTCTTCGGTCTTGGGGTTAACCCAGCGGTCAAATACCGATCCAGTTCGCAGCGCGCCCTTCAAGGCTGTTGCCGGAAGGTACGGACCGGTGCCGCTGGTGGCAAACGTCGGAACAAACAGATTCTCAGACGGCGTCTTCTCAAAGATCGGCGCGACGCTCGCGTGTTCAAACGGAATTCTACGCCCCGCAAAATTTTGCGCGAAACCGCCCCAGGACGCGAAGTCCAGCTTATCGGCAGTCTTCAACTGCTGCAGATAGCCTTCAAGGCGCGGACCCTTTGACAACAGTTTGAAAATCCGCTGCTGGTTGAGCACATTCAGGTGATCTTTCCACACCATGTAGTCAATCGGGGCGAGCTTGTTGCCGTCGCCTACCAGTGTCGGCGAGAGGCAAGTGACGCGGTATCTCATTCGGACACCTCAGGGTCGGAGGGTCCAGGGACCTCCGACGTTAATTCGGTGACCGAAAACCCGGTGACAGACGGAACGTTTCCAGACTCAGA
>JBDTUY010000093.1:0-12008 GCA_040007495.1 Acidobacteriota bacterium
CCGGGATGACGCTGCCATTGCTGCCCAACACGTTCCCGAACCGAACCGCGACGTAACGAGTCGTTGTGGATTCCAGCGAAAGCACCAGCAATTCGCACAGCCGTTTGGTGGCTCCCATGAAACTAGTCGGCCGCACTGCTTTGTCAGAGGAGATCAGGACAAATTCCTGAACGCCGTACTGATCCGCGGCCCTTGCGACGTTCAGCGTGCCGATGACATTATTCTCAACGGCTTCAAATAGGTTCGCCTCCATCATCGGAACGTGTTTGTAAGCTGCCGCGTGGTAGATAATCGATGGGTGATGTGCCAACAAGACCGAGGCGACCCGGCGCTGATTTTGCACATTACCGATCTCCGCGAAGAATGGGACGTCGGGATACTGCTCCCGCATCTCGCGCTCAATGTGAAACAAGGGAGTCTCAGCGACCTCAAACGCAACGATCGCAGCCGGCTTAAAGCGAGCAATCTGGCGGCACAATTCCGAACCGATCGATCCCCCGCCGCCGGTTACCATCACAACTTTTCCTGCCAGCCGATTGCTGATCAAACTATGATCCAAATGGATCGGAGTTCGCGACAATAGATCCTGCACATCCACTTCTCGAATCTGGGAGGCGATGCCTTTGCCTTCCATGATCTCGCTGAGCGCTGCCACCGTGCGAAAGCGTGCGCCCGCCTGCTGGCAGCGTTGCAAGATCTCAAAGGTCTGATCGCCCGTTGCCGAAGGAATCGCGATCAATACCTCCTTGATCCCTGTGTGCTGCACGACATTCTTCAAGCGCGGGCCGTTGCCGAGGACTTGAACTCCATTCACAAACATGCCGTTCAAAGCTGGATCGTCATCGATGAATCCAGACACACGCAGCCCCAATCCGGCATTCGTCTTCAACTCTCCCAATAGTGCTACTCCCGCTCGGCCTGCTCCATAGATCAAAACCTCGCGGCCTTCCGACGCTTCCTTTCTGGCGTCCCGGCTCATGGCCAATCTCAGAGTCAGAAATGCGCCACCCGATAGCCCCGTGCACAGAATCATATCCAGGATGGGCACCGAACGAGGGAAGCCCGCAGGTCCGACCACGAATAGGAGCACAGCCGCAACCAATGAGGCCACCGCATTGGCCTGTGCCACCAGCAGCGCGTCATCGGCCGAGAAGAATTTCCAGGAACGTCGATCCAGTTGATAAAAGCGAAATGCGATCAGCTTCACCACCAGCCAGATCAGCAACCCCATGCGCAGATGTGGCCGATAGAACGGAGGGATCTCGAATTCAAACCGCAGCAGAAATGCGCTCGTCCCTGCTACCAGAATGATCGCTGCTTCCGCCAAACCCCGGTACGGGCTCAGCCAACGGGGCGTACTTTTGTGCGCTGTGGACATGGGCGCAGCGCTTTGTGTGGATTCCATACGGTTGTTTCGACCCTCGAAGGAACGGAAATGTGTCAAAGACTCAGTCGGGTTTCCGGCGACTAGACAGGAAGTGCCGCGCCGTTGACCGAGCCTCGGCGAATCGCGCCCACGGCGTGGCGCAGAGCATCGGTGACCGTTTCGATTTGGCTTATGGTCAGGCGATTGAAGAACGGCAGTGCAATCGTCCGATCCGCCACATGCTCAGTTACAGGGAAGTCGCCGCGTTGAAAGCCATACATTTCACGATAGAAATCCTGCAGATGCAGAGGCGCAAAGTAGTTATTGCAGCCGATGCCCCGTGCCCGCAGCGTCGCCAAAATTTGATCGCGATCCTCCCGGGTAAACTCGGGTTGGAGGCGAACCACATAGACAAACCAACTGATTTCGGCATTGTGTGGATGCAGCGAAGGCGTGATCACCTCCGGCACTTCCGCCAACATTTGGCTATAGGTTTCAGCCGCCTGAGCGCGCATCTGCCCAATCTCCTGAAGGCGTCCCAATTGACCCAGGCCGAGCCCGCAATTGATGTCGGAAAGGCGATAGTTATATCCCAGCCGTTCGTGCTGGAGCCACGCGCTACCCTCGCCGCGACCCTGATTGCGCCAGCTTCGGGACAACCGCGCGGTTCGTTCATCGTTCGTTACGATCGCACCGCCTTCTCCCGTCGTGATCTGCTTGTTGGGATAGAACGCAAACGCTCCACTGTGACCGAAGCTGCCGATCTTTTTCCCTTCAAAGGTTGCGCCAATGGCTTCGCAGGAATCCTCGATCACTGGAAATCCGTACTGGGTCGCGATCTTGCCGATGGCTGTCATATCGCAGGGGCGGCCAAATACGTGCACCGGTAAAAGAGCCTTGGTCTTGCTGTTGATCGCCGACGGAATCAGCGCCGGATCGATGTTGTAGGTATCAATGTCGATATCGACAAATCGCGGAACCGCACGTTCGTACACCATGCAATTCGCCGACGCGACGAAGCTGAAGGGCGTGGTGATCACCTCATCGCCTTCGCCCAACCCCGCTGCCTTAACGCATAAGTGGAGCGCGCTGGTACCTGAATTCACGGCAACCGCAAAGCGCGTGCCTGCCGCTTCCGCCAAAGCTTCTTCAAACGCTGGCAGCATGGGTCCCAGGCTGAGCGTCCTTCCGCTAAGAATATCCAGAACCCGTTCGCGATCTTCCGCCGTGAGGTCCGGCGAGGACAGGGGAATCTCTGTATGCTCCGTCGTGCGTGTAAGAATGTGCGGCGTCTCAAACGCGGTTACAGTCATGGTCGACATTTTATGATTGCTCCTAAGAAACTCGTGAAAAATAGAAAGTATTTTGGTCGGCGATGCTCGAACTGTTATCTGGCTCGGTCCCGGCGGGCGGTTACCGGAGCGGGTGACGAAGGAGAAGCGGTCGTTGGATTGCCATATTCCACCGCATAGACCCGCACATCGTAGGCAGGCACCAAGGCATGCACCAGAAGATTGGTGCGCGTCAATTCATAGCCCGCAGACTGGTCTAGCGTGTACTCGGATACATTGAAGGAACCGCTTGGCCGTGCAGCCACCACGTCACCCGACCAATCGCTACCTGAGCTGTTGATCAGGGTGACCATAAGAGTATTGGACGTTTGATTGATCAAATACTTGAGAGCTGGACCGGATACGCGAGCGGGTACATAACGCGTGGCTAGTGAATCCAGTAACTGCGTGCCGACCAGCACCAACTGGCGGCCGGTAGTTTGCAAATAGTCTGGCGTCGATAACAACACCGATCCACTGCCGACATTGTTCTGCGTTACCAGCGGGTCTCCAGCATCGTTTGCGGCGAGCACTGTAGCAGCGTTGGGAGTCGCCAGACGATAGCGGTATGCCGATTCGGTCTGTCGAACGCCATTAGAAAGCCAGGTCGAAGACGATCCGGATTTGAAACTATTCCTCTGTACCGTTGCGCCCAGCAGATTTTCGTCATCTGCCGTGGATTGCGAGGCGTTCATCAGCAATATGCCACCCTGGGAAACCCAATTTTGCAAGTCTCCGCGCAGCCGCGAATCGAGCGTGACATCACCAACCATCACGATCACCTTGTACTGTTGCAGCGCGTTGCTCGAAGCCGCTGTAGTGATGATATTGACCGTATCGCCCCATCGCGTCTGCGGCATCGGTTCATACGGACGCGGATCGCCGCCCGAAGCTAAATAGTTCCTAAACGCCGAGGTGTTGGGAACCCCAGTGCTATCCGCAAACGGCGCTCCCGGAGCCAAACCGTGCAGCCAATGGTTCGGATATGCCAGGCGCAGGACGTCGTCCATCATGTAGTCGCCGGAGGAGTACGCCATGTCCTGATACCAGACCGCGTTCATCTGGTTGAACACGCCATGCTTGGGATCGAACCCGCCGTAATGATCCACCAAAAATGCCGTGGGCACCACCGGAGTGCCGACGTCGGGATGCCGATGCAGAGAGAAGTCCGCGAACTCCTGTGTGGCAGCTCCGAAGGGATTCAACTCTCCAGTCGCGTAGAGATAAGTGGACGCTTCATTCTGAATCACGCTCGCGCCAGCCATGTACGATGCGTAGTAGTGACGCCGTAGATAGCTGGCCGACCATCCTCCGAGCAACGTTCCCGACGAGTTATACGTCGTCGCCATGTTGGTCGAAGTCCGCCAGGTGGATAAATCAATCCCCCAGGGGCGACCGTACTGATTGCCCGCGCCGCGTAGGAACGCAATGCCGGTGGAGATGTCGCCCAGTTCATCGATCCCGCGCTCCAGCAGGCAGAGATCTACGCCAAGCTCGTACGCATAGAATGTGTTGGGCGAATAATCGTTGATCGCCGTCAGAAGCGTGTTGCCGCTCGATGAGGTCTGCTGCAGATAGTTGATCAGCGTCGGGTAACTGGTCCGGTAATAATTCAAAAAGGTGTCGTGCGCCGCGACCTTCGTCATGCTGCCATACTGCGGCCGCCCCTTCGGAACCCAGGCACCGCCGGACTGATCCCACTCCGGCATCAGATCCCACAGGAATTCATGCGTCAAATCACTATTCGCCAGCAACTGAAAGGCGGTCCTCTGTTGCTCAAGCGAGTTCGCGCTCAGCCCCGCAAGCGTCGGGGTTCCCGACATGCGGAGCATCAGTCCTGCGTCATAGCGAGACGTCAGCTGTGCCATTCCGCTCTGGACGGGAGGTTCCAGAGTAAGGCCGTTGGCCCAGCCGTTCTGCAAATGATACGCGGGCTCTGGTCCCAGATAGGCACCCGCCCCAAAGAATTCGTGATAGAAGGCCAGCCCCGTCGTCGCGACGAAGGCTTTGGCCGATGCAGATAAGGGACGATCCAGCATGGGGGGTACGACGGTCGGCTCTGACGACTGGGCGGGAACGCGCGACTGAGACCCCAGAGCCATAAGCACCAATACGGCGGTTCCCACGCAGCCGGAAGCGATGATCCATCCAGAAATGCGCATGCAAAGTTGACGAAAGCCCGCAATCACTCCTAATAAGCTCAAGACCGGCCTGCTCCCGTTGCAATGGACGCTGCCTCAGAAGCGACTTGTATGTCCGCGAACTGCTCGCGAATTCTGGAACGATATTCGTTCACCCACAACTGATTGACTCGCGTTGAAGAAAAGCGCGACGAAACATATTCCCTGGCTGCGGTTCCCATCGTTCTACGCAACCCTTCATCGCTGACCAGTTGAGCTAACGCCTCGGCTAATTCCGCCGCGTTACCGGCTGCAACAAGCATTCCCGTCGTGCCATGTTCGACCGCATCGACCACACCAGTGACTTTTGTGCCGACCACCGGCAATCCCATCGCGCCTGCCTCCAGCGCCACTTGGGGCAGGCCCTCGCGATAGGTCGGCAGAACACAGAGGTCGCTGGCAGCGTATACAGCAGGCATTTCATCGCCCTTGCGCTCAATCTTGCGCACGCGTGGATGGCCGTACAAGAACTTTTTAGATGTTTCCGAAGCAGCGTCCGCAGTCTCTTCAGGGCCGCACAGGATCAAACGTAGTTCCGGGAAGTGAACTTCCAACGATCGCCATGCGTCCGCGAGAACCTCAATGCCCTTGTCGCGTACGATTCGACCTACGAAACAGATCACCGTAGCGTCAGAAGGAATTCCGAGCTCGCTGCGTAGCCGGTCCCCTGCC
This sequence comes from Acidobacteriota bacterium, assembly GCA_040007495.1. Taxonomy (GTDB): domain Bacteria; phylum Acidobacteriota; class Terriglobia; order Bryobacterales; family Bryobacteraceae; genus Palsa-187. Next base: position 5,550 of record JBDTUY010000093.1, read on the forward strand.
CCGCGCCTGCCCGCCTCCGGGCGGATCGAACGGGAATCGAACCGCTTCAGATCGATGCCGGAACAAGAACCATCGCCCAACGTACTGAGCTTGTTTGAGGAGCAGAGCCGTAAATCTCTTGCCACTTTCTCCAAGGAGGGACTCACCGCATACACCCGCGTCGATAGGCGGCAAGTCGTTCGTTCAAAACCTTCCAGCACCGTCCGCCATAGCCCTTGGCGAGTTTCAAGCGGCAAGCCGTGAATGGTGTACATCCGGATCTTGACTCCGCAAAGACGGGCAGCAATCGATCCCAGCAGACCAGCCTTCGGCGTGTGCACATGCACCACATGCGGCCGTACTTTCCGCATCAAACGATATAGGTTCCATAACGAAACCAGGTCGCGGGTGGGATTGGGCTGGCGCTCCATCGGGACCGCATGGGTCGTAATGCTCCCTCCAGCTTGATTGGATCGCATCGCAATCCGATCCAATCGCGGTCCGGGCGAGGATACGGCGTGTATCTCGAAACCCTCCGCTGCCAAGTCCCGAAGTTGCTGTTCGAAAAAGGTCCCCATGGTCGCATCGACCGTGGTGATCGCCATTAAGCGCAACGCGGCCTTTGAACAACGGTCGTCCTGGGTCATGACAGTATTCGTCATTTGGAAACTGCGGCCTCCGATGCAACTCGCAAAGAGTCTTCCCGCACACGATTCCAAACTGACGACTCGATATCCGAGGGAACCGAAGTGTTGCGACGCAGTGTCGCGTAGCGTTGACCGCTCAATACGATCAATCCATCCGCAATCGATTTCCAGGTTTCTGTGAAGACGGCTTTCCAATACATGCCGGTGCCAAACTCAGCCTGTTGCGAACCCAAATAGCCGACGCGACCGCGTCTGGTCTTCAGACGTTTTTGGAAACCGCCGCCCGTCTCCCGATACCCCAACAAGATCTGCGGCAGGTTGGCAAACCGGCTGGTCTTATGCGTGCGATACAGCAGTTCCGCGTCTTCATAGCGGATTGCAGCCGGATCGTAACGATGGATCTTGTACCAGGCGTTGCGGACCATCCACGTGGGATGCGCCAATCCGAAACCAGCGGCAGGTTGCGCCGTGATCTGCTCATGCGTCTCCGGCACCAGACGTTTGCCTAACGCGTTTCCTTCGTCATCGATCACCATCACGCAGCATCCGACGATATCAATCAGTGGATTGCCTTCGAGAAACGCGACCTGGGACTGCAAACGATCCGGATAACAGATATCGTCGGAATCCATGCGGGCGATATACCGCCCTCGTGCTCGTGCGATGCATTCATTCAAGCGCGGCGCGAGTCCCTTTTGCTGACTATCGCTCCAGATCACGAAACGCTCGTCTGCCAACGCCTCCACAATGGCCCGGCTTCCATCTGTCGACCCGTCATCCAGCAACAGTAGTTCCCAGTTTCGATGTGTCTGATTCAGCAGGGACCGCACAGCAGCTGCGATCGTCGTATGCGCGTTGTAGAACGGCATTAGAATGCTGACCAACGGCTCCTCTGCGCCTGCATCACTGATTGCTCCGGGGATTTCTCCCGCGATTGCTCCCGGATGCAGCACGCTGGTAGTTCCCAACATTGCTATGCCCGCCCGTCCATCGCGTACACCTGATCCAGATCGGAGGTGATCCGTTCCCAGGAAAAGCGCCGCGCGTTATCCACGGAAGCGTTCGAGAATCCGTTGCGCATTTCCACATTCGCCATCATTGCGTCCAGCTTGGCAACCAGGTCCTCCACGTCGTCGGGCCTGAACAACATGCCGCTGGAACGGTCGATTACCTCCGGCAGTCCACCTTGATCGCTGCATATGACTGGTATGCCGCACGCCTGCGCTTCGATCGCGGCCATACCGAACATCTCCGCCGTTCTGGTCGGCATCACGAATACGTCGGCAGCGTTATATACCGAGGGCAGGTCCGCTTCTTCCACAGGTCCCAGATACAATCCGCCATGCTGCTTCAGCTTCTCAATCGCATCGTTATGCCCCGCTTGCCCAAACTGTCCATTAGGACCGGCAATGACCAGACGGATAGGACGACCCTGCTCCCGCAATCGAGCGTATGCATCGATCAAAAGGTCGGTTCCCTTCTGATGACAAACGCGGCCAACGTACAGAGCAACAAACTCAGAACCGATGCCCCACGCCGCGCGTCGTTTTCGAGCCGACTCTGGATCCGGGAAGAACTGCTGGAGACTCACGCCGTTGTACACCACCCGCATGCGGTCTTCCGGAATCGCCCAATAGGCAGACGATTCGCGTTGGCAAAATCCTGAAACCGGCAGTAGCGCGGAAAAGCGGTTTAATGCTCGTCGATAACTCTTGAAGAATGGATTCTGCTTGCCTCGACGGAATTCAAAGAAGTCAAACGAGAGAACAGTCTTGGCCCGAACGCCGCGAGCGAACAGGCGGGTACAGGCTGCGCCTTCCGCCAACGAATGAAAATGAATCACGTCCGGCTTTACCGACCGCGCGTCTCGCAGGCTCTTGTACAGGAACTCTCCGGCCCGCACTACGCCCTTCTGGCTACAGGCGATCGCACGAACCTCTGCCCCGTGGTAGTCGCTGGTCTTTGTCTCGCTCTCTGCCGAGTAGAGAATCACGCGCGACCCGGCTTGCGCCTGACGCATCGCGAGCTCCCGCATGCGCCGCTCCACCGCGCCACCTAAGGTGTACAGCAGAGGCAGCTGCGATGGACCAATATGGACGATAGTCGTTGCCATGGATGCTTACCGGCTCCCGCCGGCATCTAGCACCGGAGCCACGTTGGGCCGAACCGATTTGGCCGGCGGATTCTGCCCCACCACGCGCATCGCGATTCGCATCGCCGCGTCCACACCCGGCAGACCTACGTCGCGCCGACGTGCTCGCTTGCCCACCAGCTTTTCGTAGAACGCAAGATGGCGGGAAACCATGGCTTGAATCGTGAACTTGTTCCTGGCGTAGTCACTCATCTCCCGCGTGCGAGCTGCATGCATCGGATAGTTTTCAATCATCTTCCGGATTGCCGCCGCCAATACCCCGGGTTCGGCTTGTTCAAACAACACTCCGTAGCCGCCGGCTTGATCCACCACTCCTCCGACGGTGCGAGCGACGAACGGTAACCCGCACAACATCGCTTCCGTCACAACCGAAGGGAGCGACTCCGTCTGACTCGGCAGAACCAATAGATCGTTGCTATGGAAGCGCTCCGCCAACTGTTCCGGCCGGTGCTTGCCAAGGAAGTTGACCCGACCGGCAATTCCCAATTGCGCAGCCAGATCCCGCAGTTCCTGCTCTACGCTTTGGTTGTGATACGCCAGCGACACTTCAATGTCGAAGGGCAATAGTGCCACGGCCCGCAACAGTAGATCGCATTTCTTAATAGGTATCAATTGCGCAGCGAACAGTATGCGCCAGCGCCCGTCCCGGCCAGCAATATTCTTGCGCTCGTAGGTGTAGACGTCCGGATTGATGCCATTTGCAATCGTTGCCTGGACCGCGCCGTCGATGGAATTGTGTTCCCGCTGATAGGCTGCTTCATTCTCTGCCAGACTCACGATACCGTCCGCGCGTGACAAGACGTAATCCATGGCGATCCGCCGATGCGTCGGGACCACAGCTCCGTCCATCTGACCCGCGAAGTGCGCCGTGAACGCGAAGGGGGTGGTGGTGGCGTCGCAAGCAGCCCGCGTAGCGCCAAAGCTCAAATGATGCACGTGCACCAGATCGAACTGTTCCGCCGGAATCGGATCGTAGTGGCTTAGCGTCGTCACTGCATGGCCAGCGGCCTTGAACCCTTCCTCTAGCGTGGTCTCCGGCGTGATCTTGAGCTTCTGATTGCGGGCTCCGCCCTTTTGGTAAATACCGCCAACTAAACAGATCTTCATCGTGCGAATTCTCCTATGGACACCGCGGACACTGGTACCGTCCGGCGGGTGCTTCGTATCAACTTGCGTAGCGCGTTCAGCGCCAAAAACGTGTAGAACGGAATACAGAAATAAAACAGGATTTGTACGTAGATCGCGAGGCTCCATACCGTTAACATGGCACCCCAGATTCCGACATAATGAATCGTAAACAGACCAAAAGCGGAGGTAACGGAATCAAACAATCTCTGTAGCGAAGCCAGCAGCATCCCTAACCCGAAGAACCCAAGCACAACACCGGGCAGGTGAAAATTTGCAAACAGTTCGCAGTCCAGCGGGATGATCTGGTCTTCGTAGCCCAGGTTGCCGTAGATAGCTCGGTTGAATATGGCCAATCCGCTGATCTCGCGGGAGCCTTTGCCCAGAATCGGAATCGGCGACAACGCGGACGCTGCAAGACTCGAACCGCCCAGCAGGTGTTGGCCCCAGCCCGTCTCCTGATAAAAGAAACCCGTGTATTGGGGGCCAGTCATGTAAATCTGGATATGTTCGGATAGATCTTCGAAGGAAGCGAATAATGTTTTTGGAACCTCATACTCCACGCCAACTGGGACCGGTGTCGTCCGATAGTGTCCCAAGGAGATAAGGAATGGAATGGCGCAGGCGGCCAATGTGCCAATCATCGCGAGCGAGATTCGTTTTACCCGGACGTTGCACACCGCAATCAGACTGGCGAGCGGAAATAAGAAGGCGGCGCGATTGAAGGAAAACGTCAGGTTGGCGATGACGATTGCGACCGCCAGTACAGCCGCCCCTGCCAGATATTTCCAGGCTTTGTTGCGATGAAAACTTATATCGAGTTGGCGGGCCCATACCGAGACGAAGCCGATCGCCAGAAAGGGACGAAGTACCGTTCCTAGGAAGCCTTTCCAACTGCCACTCAACTCCTTGGTCAACTGTCCGTCCGTGTAGGGATCTCGAAAATACTCCAGGAACCGGCCGATACTGCCAAAAGCCACCACAAATCCGATCGCTCCCAGGACTACAAAAGCGATCACCAAACCACGACTGGGCACACGAGATAATGCAGCGGCGATGGTGCCGTGCGTGCGCGACAGTGGGCGGGCCGACATATATCGCATTCCTAGGCAGAAACCAATAAATGAGAAGACGTCGATTACGAGCGCCCATTCCATGGACTCTTTCGACGGTAGGAACGGTAAGACACTTTGGACTGGACCAACCGCCATGATCAAGACAGGTACGATGACCAGCCTCATCAGGAAAAGCGCAAACGCAAGGTTCTGCGCACAGTAAATGTTGTCCTTGCGGAAGCGGCATTCGGGTATTAACCACTGCATCAGCACAAAGGTAATGCACGCGAACACCGAACTGATTAAGCGCAGGTCCGGTGGCGCCAGAACCAACGCCGTCAACGTCAACAAGGGCAAACAAAGAGTCCACTGCGGTCGCCCATACTGCACCGCTGGGCGACTCAACGCCGGACCAAGCACGGAAAATGTATTAGCGAGTCGCATGGTCCTTACGTAGCCAGATCCCCATCGTTAAACACGCCGCCGTGTAGGCCACTGCAAACGCACCCGCCAGCCCAGCCGACCCCCACCGCGGAACGGCCGACCACGCGCAACCAAGAAACACCACGGTTAGCACCACGTCGGCGAATGTCCGATGCCAAACCCGGTTCGTACTAACTAACGCGTACCCCAGCTGGGTATTGAAAACCGTCGGTATCGCGGAAATCGCGACGATGCTTAGCGTTACCCAGCCCCTGCGGAAGGACGGTCCATACCACGACATCAAGATCGGCGACAGCGCAACACAAACCAACGCCGGAACCACGGTCAGAGCTAATCCGAACCACAGGCTCCAGCGAAATACTCCCTTAAAGTTGGCGTCATCGCCGGATGCCTGATAACGCGAGAGCGCTGGAATCGAAATTCGGGAGGCGGACAACGGTAAGAAGATCAAAAGAAATCGGAATCGGTCGGCCGCGCTAAACAGCGCCATCTCGGTGAAGCCATCCGCTTGTTTCACCAGGAACGCACTGGCCACTAAGGTCGCCGGAGAGACCAGCAGACCCGATATGTAAGAAGGCAAACTGAAGGAAAAGAGAATACGCCTCTCCGACAGGCAGCCTTTAAACAAAGGCCGGATGCCGTAATGTCGACACTCCGCTCGCAACGCCATCCAATTCAAAAGACACGATAAACTGACAGCCAGCGTAAGCCCCGCAATCGCCCCCTGCGCCCCGTAGCGATAAGCCAGGATGCCGATCACCGGAACCGACAGCAGCCCGTTCCAGCAGCTTAGCCGCGCTACTCTTTGGAACGATTCCATTCCAATCAACGCACCCGTTTGCACAGCTTCAAACACCCCGAGCAGCAATAATCCACTGGAAGCAACCAACGTATTCGTTAAGCCGGGCGACGCAAACCCCTTGGCCGCAAGCATAGGGGCCAGCAGGATAAACGCGACCGTCATCAGACTGCCCGCGATGCCTGCCATCCCCAGCGATAACGCCAAAATCCGTCCTGCGCGATCCCGGTCGCTCAGCTTGAACTCCGCTAGAAACAT
>JBDTUY010000094.1:0-11996 GCA_040007495.1 Acidobacteriota bacterium
CGGGCCCGCTGGCGCTGGCATTTTCGATTCAGGATTTTGGCGGGTTCCTGTGGAAAGCGAAGTGCTGCTGAAGATCGAGCCCTGGGGTGCGAATGACGCGACTCCGAACCCGACGGAGCCGGACGCGGAGACCAGAGCGGCTTGAAATATCTTGATGCGAAGACCGGGCGTGAAGAAGAGATCCGTGCCTGAGCCTCCGATTACGACCTGACTGATTGGGTTCAACACCGTGGTGGCGTTATCTCGGATTGCGACCACTAGAGGCAATTCCAGTGCGAGGGCGACGGTCTGGTGGCCGTAAGGATCGACGGCACCCTCCACAAGTTGCCTCGCGTAACTGATCTGGAAACTGGGACTGGTGGTCGTAATGCCTTTTACCAGCAGTCCGGAGCCAGAGGTTCCTGGCAGGGGCGTGACCGAAGTCCCTTGCGTGGTGGACCAGCCGCCCAAAACGGCGAGGTCGTTATTCTGTGCCAGCGCGGAATTGGCGGTTAGTAGGCTCACCAACAAGCACGCCAGTAGACAAAGCACTGGCTGAGCAGCAGTTTTGTGCGTCGAATCGTCTCTGACTGTCGCTTTCATGACATTTACGAAGCAATTTTAATTCCAGCGCTTCAGGCCCTTGGCCCCGATATCGCGCCGGTGGTGTGCGCCATTGAATTGAATGTTGTCGACGGCGTTGTAGGCGTTGGTCATTGCGGTCTTTAAGTCGATGCCGGACGCTGTTATGCCGAGCACGCGGCCGCCCGACGTCACGAGTCCTTCGGACGTGGCCTTGGTGCCGGCCTGGAACACCTGTGCTCCGCAGTCTTCGATTCCGGTGATCAGGTCGCCGGAACGAACTTCTCCGGGGTAGCCATGCGCTGCCATCACGACGCAGACCGAAGGCTCGGTCTTCCAGCGCAGGCGAACGTCTTTCAACCCACCTGGGGTCGCAGCACCCAACAACACCTCGCCTAAGGGTGAATCCAGACGATGCAACAAGGGCTGCGTCTCGGGGTCGCCGAGGCGCACGTTAAACTCCAGTACCTTGGGACCGTCGGCGGTCATCATCAGGCCTGCATACAGAAAGCCGGTAAAGCCAGTCGCATCGACTACCGGACGGATGACGGTTTCCAGCGCACGCTCCGTGTCGGCGGGCGTGAAGATGCGGCCATCGCAGTAGGCGCCCATGCCACCGGTGTTGGGACCGGTATCGTTGTCGCCAACGCGTTTGTGATCCTGCGAGGCTTCGAGCGCGACCACGTTCTTACCGTCGCTCATGACGATGAAGCTGACTTCTTCGCCGGTGAGGAATTCCTCGATCACCAGGCGAGGCCCTAAGGAGCGGACGGCGGCTTCTGCCTCGGCACGATCCTGCGCAATAATCACGCCCTTGCCGGCCGCGAGGCCATCGGCTTTCACGACCACGGGGTATTGGAAATCGTTCAGCGCTTTCAGCGCAGCGGCGTCATCTTCAGTACGGGCGAAGCGGGCTGTCGGGATGCCGACGCGCTGCATGAATTCCTTGGAGTAGATCTTACTGCCTTCCAATTGGGCGGCCTGCTGGGTGGCACCCATGATCTTGCGGCCCGCTGCGCGAAACTGGTCGACCACGCCTGCAACCAGAGGCGCTTCGGGACCAACGACCGTCAGGTCGGGGTTGATGGATTCTGCAACGCCCACGTAATCGGTGGAGGGGACAAGCGTCCCGACCTGGGCTATCCCGGGGTTCCCGGGAGCCGCGTAAATCGAGTGGCCTTCCTGAGAGAGCTTCCACGCGATGGCGTGCTCGCGTCCACCACTGCCGATGACTAGTATTTTCACGATGGAATTGTCAGTTTAGATGGGTGGCGGGAGGTACCGCAAGGGTAGGAGATTAGCCTGCTGCTTCGCAACTTGTTGGCATGCTTGCCAACACGGCACGCCAAGTGCGTGCTCCACGTCGCTGCCGATGACTAGTGAAAAGGTGAGGCTAACGGCTTACTAGCTTCGCTTCGGCGCTGATCGCCAAGCCGCCTGCTGCGTCTTGTGCCCACAGGTTCACTTGCTGGCCGCTGGTCGACGGTTGGCCGCAGATTTGGAATGGTGCTGTGTCGAACAGAGGCGCCATCGCGCGGAAGTGGAAACTCGCGACGGTGGCTGCTGGCATTTCCCGCTGAAGTAGATCGAGTAGTAACGTCGCGATTAGCGGACCGTGAACGATCAAGCCGGGGTAGCCTTCGACCTCGGTTGTATGGCGGCGGTCGTAATGGATGCGATGGCCGTTGAAGGTTAGCGCGGAGTAGCGGAACAGCAATACATCGTCTGGCTGAATGGTCCGTTGCCAGGCTGCAGAAGTGGGTGCTGACTGAAGGGGTGGGGTTGGCTCGTCGGCCTTGGGCACTTCCCGATATACGATTTCGTGCTCTTCGGTTAACGCGACGCCTGCGTGATTGCTGACTTCGTGACGTACTACGACGAATACCAGTGGTCCGCTGCGGCCCTGTTTCTCGCGAATCTCCTTAATGGTCGAGACGCGCGTGATCTGGTCGCCGACGCGCAGGGGATGATGAAACTCAAAGCGTCCTCCGGCCCACATGCGGCGAGGCAGTTCGACCGGCGGCAGGAAGGCTCCGCGTTCCGCATGACCATCGCGGCCAAGCTGAGACTGGCGGTCGGTAGAGAGAAAGTACAGCCAATGCCACAGGGGAGGTAACGGATCGCCGGTTTGTGGATGTGGATCGTTGCGATCGAGCGTTGCGGCCAATGCGGCTATTGGCCATGGAGTTACTTGATCGTGACGAGTCTCCGTGCGACCGGTCCAGTCTTGCAGATAGGGCATGCGTTAGCTGGATCTCAGAATAGCTGCTTTCAAAGGACTCGCGGGAAAGCCGGTGAACACCCCGGTGACTCCGCTGGTACGGCGTGGTATGGTTCGGGCGGAGGTACCTGCAATGCTGAACTGGGTCGTTCGCTTGTGGCACCGGTTGGAAAATTGGATGCGCGGAAAAGCAGAAACGCCGTACCGTCCTTCAAACTTACACGGACGGAGAAGATAGCAGAAACGTGAGGTCAGGGACATTCCTGCTGGGTTCGCGTTGATGGAACCTCGACGTTGCCCGGAATGCCCCTGAGGTGTGTCTAGCGCCAGCGGCCTCTGATCAAGACCCATTGGCCGCGGCGTTGCTCCCAATGATCCGGTTCCCAACGCGCTCGCCCTCGGGGAGCACGTACCCAACGGCCTGGTGACCACGCGTAGCCGCGTCCGTCCCAGCGTTGGTATCCCTGCTGCCAAACATAGCCAGGGCCAGGTGCCGAGCCGTAGGTTTCAATAATCGGCGGAGGCGGCGCTATTCTCGCTCGAACAACGACCCCCTCACACGATGTACCCAGTAGACTGGCAAACAGCACTGCCCCCACAAGCATTCCCGATCTCAACATTTGTGACCTCTCATCATTTTGTCCAGCAAGTAGGACGCCATAGTTGCTTTATCTCGCCCTCTTGCGTTCGGTTCCTATAGGTATAAATGCAATTTGCCGCCAATAGTTGCGCGAACAACACCTTAGAACTCCGAAACGAATGGGAAACCCATGACGGCCAATCTGGCAATAACGATGCTAGTCTGTAAAAATGCGTCTGTTTGTGAAGCTTCTGCCCACGGCTCTTTCCCTGGCGGCCGTTACTCAAATTTTCTTGATGGGGCAGACTCCGGCGGCTCCGAAGGCCGCCACCAAGGCGTCGGCGACAAAAGCAGCCCCAAAGGCAGCCGCCGCGAAATCGGCAACCCCTGCCACTGCGACTAAAGCAGGAGCAGCAAAATCCGCAGCGACTGCGAAAGCGAAGGCAAAAGCGGCACCCACACCCACTCCTATGACTGAAGAACAAAAGACTATCTACGCGCTCGGCTTGTCGGTTCAGCGATCACTTGCACCACTTGACCTCAGCCTCGCTGAAATCGAAATCGTCAAGACCGCCATATTGGACGCTATGGCTGGCAAGCCTGCCGTAGACCTGAACACGTATGCTCCGAAGTTTCAACCGCTGGCCGCAGAGCGTGCGGCTCGCATTGCGACACGCACCAAAGCCGAAGCGCTGGTCTATTTGACGAAGGCTGCAGCCGAACCCGGCGCGAAGAAGACGGCATCCGGCCTCATCTATCGTGAGACTGTTACCGGTTCGGGTCCTTCGCCAAAGGCGACCGATACGGTGAAGGTCAACTATCGGGGCACGCTGCCCAACGGCACTGAGTTCGATAGTTCCTACAAGCGCAATGAACCGATTTCGTTCGGACTAAATCAAGTGATCAAGTGCTGGACCGAAGGTGTTCAGTTGATGAAGGTCGGCGGCAAGGCTACGTTGGTCTGCCCGTCGGACATCGCTTATGGCGACGCTGGCTCGCCTCCAACGATTCCTGGCGGAGCAACACTGGTGTTTGAGATCGAACTGCTGGGCATCGGAGGGTAATTCCTCTTCGCATCCTATGTCTGGCAACAGCGACTGGCGATATCGGCAGATCGAAGGCCTGCAAGGGTGCGAGTTCCGTTTTGCCCGCTACTATCCGCGCGGCGCGGGTCGGGATCACGATCATTGTGAAGGATGCTGGTCGAAGTTCGCCGAGGCCGACTATTCGCATATTCTGCAAGAAGGCTACGTAACATCGCTTCCAGCGCGCGAAAGTCCTGAGTCAGAATTCGTACGGCGATGCCGGGATCAGGGCATGGAGTGTCTGCCACCAGCAAATGCGGCTGGGGTGCGATTCCATTGGGTATGCGCGCGGTGTTTTGAGGATTTTCGACAGATGCTGCGGTTCTCGATGGAAGGTTAGACTTGCCCAACCAATGTGCGGATCTTGGCGCGTACTTCGGCCAATTGTTCCGGGGATACGTTGCCTTTTTTCGCCGCGTTTCGAGTCCGCCAGTCCAGGCTTTTCACCTGATCGGCCAGTACCGCGCTGGGAGGCACTCCGTTAAGCAAGACCTCAAATGGATAGTTCTTGATTTGCGTGGTTAGGGGACAGCACAGCATCAGGCTCGTCTTGGAGTTGTAAGCGGCCGGACTCAGAACGAGAGCGGGACGGCGACCAGCTTGTTCGTGCCCAGCCTGCGGGGTGAAATTCAACCAAACGATGTCTCCCGCGTCCGGCACGTAGAGACGAGCCACTACCAAACCTCTTTGCCTTCGGGGAGTCCGAAGTCTGAGGGCTGATGCAGATTCTTGGGAGTAATGGCCTTCACCAAGTCTCCAAGCTCGTAGGTTTTCTGACGAACGGGTTCAATCACGATTCGACCGGTTTCCTCCCGAACCTCTACAGGTTCGTCGAGTTCCAGGTGCATCGCCTTCATCACGGACGCGGGAATTCGGATCGCGGCGCTATTGCCCCATTTCTTGACGGTTGATTGCATTGGATAAAGTATCTACTCTGTATATACTTTATCATGGCGTGCCGATACCTTCATCCCAGATCCCCTTCGCGAATGGTCTGCGGGCTTTCCAGTGCGAACTTCGCGATTTCATCTTTGCGTAGAAATACGACGCCTGGGTGCTTTTGTGCGTAGACGATGAAGTCTTCGATTACACGTGTGCGGGAGGCTCGACCGGCTACTCGATCGTGGGCACTGACGGAGATCATGCGGCGTTTGTGGGCCGATTCGGCGTACAGGGCATCGAATTCGGCTTTCACTTCACCTGCGAAATCGGCGGAGGTTCGCCAGCGATTCTCGAAGTTCTGCAGATCGTTAAGCATGAAGGTGTACGGCACCACTACGAATGGCTTGCCGCGTACGGGGATCAGAAACGGCTCATCTCGACTGAGATCGTCAGTGTGATAGATGAAGCCGAGGTCCTGCAGAATTCCGAAGGTCTCGGGAGTCGCGCGCATGCCTGGTGCATTAAAGCCGACGGGACGCTTACCGGTGGCTCGTTCAATGGCCTGGACGTTTTTCTCATAGGACGCGCGCTCTTCGTCAGGTGTCTTTGAATAGACAGGCTCCCAGGTATAGCCATGCGCGGCGGCTTCATGCCCGCGTTCCACGATCTCCTTCGCAAGCGAAGGATGCTTTTCGACGGCCATGCCAACCATGTGCGACGTGACCTTCACCTTGCGGCGCTCGTACATTTCCAGCAATCGGGGAATGCCTTCCTTGAAGCCGTAGTCGTACCATTTTTCGGTCGGCAGATCGGGATACTTGGTGTCGAGAGCGCCCCAGGGTCCTGAGGCTCCGCGATCCGGCTGCGCGCCCGCTTCCATCTGCAGCGATAGCGACACAACCATGCGAGCGCCATTTGGCCAGAATGAGTTTTGAGCGGCGCGAGCTTGGCCCGCAACCGCCGCTGCTGCTGTACCAACCTGGATGAATCGACGACGGTCTACCTTTGGTTGTGCTTCCTGATTCGTTCGATCTGCCATGCGAGCCTCCTTGGGTGCAGTTGCGGAAAAAAGGTGACAGACAGCCATTTTCGCAAAGCCTGTTCGTGCTTTCGCAACATCCGGTCGCGAAAATGTTGTCACCGATTTTCCGCAACCTCCTGACGAATGCGTTTTCAAGCATAGAACATGCGGCCCTGCCGTGACATAATCATTTGGAGGTCAAGGAGATCTCTGCCCCAATGACACTTCGTCTTCGTCACTCTGCTGCCGTCGTACTGGGCGCTGCGGTTTGTATGGTTCCGGCGTGGATCGCTGCGCAACAGCCTGCCGCCGCCCCCATTCCTGCCACGCTTTTCCCGTGGGCGTACCCGACCAGCGCGCCGACGCCTCCCGCGCCTCCTTCGACCGATCCGACCATTCTGCATGTACCGAACAGCAACAAGGGATTCACGCGTGTGCAGATTACCGATGGTTTCAACCCGCCGGACTGGCACCCGGAAGATCATCCACCGATGCCGAATATTGTGGCGCATGGCCGCGCGCCGGACATTCGCGCCTGCGGCCTCTGCCATCTTCCAAATGGGCAGGGTCGTCCCGAGAACGCGAGCTTGGCCGGGCTGCCTGCCGCTTATATCGAAGCGCAGGTGAGTGATTATCGCAATGGATTGCGCAAGAGCGCGGAGCCCAATATGGGTCCGCCTTCGAGCATGCTGAAGCTCGCGCTGGTAACGAATGAAGCTGAAGTGAAGCCGGCGGCGGAATACTTCTCGAAGCTCAAGTACAAACAGTGGATTCGCGTCGTAGAGGCGAAGGTGGTGCCGAAGACGCGCGTGGCAACCGGCATGTTGATTCCGCTAGAGAATACTTCAGAGCAGATCGGTCAACGCATCATTGAGATGCCAGAGAATGTGGAAGTAACCGAACTGCGCGATTCGCAGATCGGTTTCATCGCGTATGTGCCGATTGGTAGCGTGAAGCGCGGCGAAGGATTGGTGACGCGGCTGTCCCCCAAGACCATTCAATGCAAGATCTGTCACGGGGAAGACTTGAAGGGCCTGGGAAATGTTCCGTTTCTTGCTGGCCGGTCGCCGAGCTATCTGGTCCGCCAGATGAACGACATCAAGACCGGTGCAAGGCAGGGTGGCTATAGCCCGCTGATGAAGTCCGTGGTGAATAATTTGCAGCCGGAAGACATGGTTGCCATCGCGGCGTATATCGCGTCATTAAAACCGTAGCTGCGAAACCATAGCTTCCAGGCTGTAGTTACACCACGCCGTGTGCGTGCTATAACGGAACTTCGTGCTTCCTGACAATCAACCCAGTGCTCAGCCAGCCTCGATTGCTGGCGGTCCGTATACGATTGCGCTCGATATTGGCAGTTCTTCGGTGCGAGCGTTACTGTTCGATGCGGGCGCGCGTCAGATGGAAGGCTTCGGCGCGCAACTTACGTATCGTATTCATACGACTCCGGACGGCGGAGCGGAAGTAGATGCGGAAGAGCTCGCGCAACTGACCATCGATTGCCTGGACGATCTGCATCGTCAGGTAGCGGCTTCAGACTTCAAGATCCAGGCCGTCGGCGGCAGTGCCTTCTGGCACAGTTTTCTGGGTGTAGACGAGGCAGGCAAGCCGACTCTACCGATCCTGCATTTGTTGGACACGCGATCGGTCGAATATGTTTCGCAGATTCCCAACACGCATGACCGCACTGGCTGCATGCCGCATTCCAGTTATTGGCCTGCGAAGTTGCTGTGGCTGGCCGAGAATCGAGCCGAGCAGATGCGCGCGACGGCGCGATGGATCAGCTTCCCGGAGTACCTATTTGAGAAGCTGTTCGGACGCGGGCAGAATCCACACCCGGGGGCGTCGCTCTCCATGCTGTCCGCAACCGGTTTGTGGGATCAGAATGGCAACGATTACGACGAGGAGACGCTGCGAGCGCTGCCGATCCGTCGCGATCAACTGCCCACCCCGGCGTCATTCGATCAAGCGCAGACGGAGTTGCTGCCCGAGTACAAGAAGCTGTGGCCTGCATTCGCCGGCGCGTCCTGGTTCCCGGCGTTGGGTGATGGAGCTTGCAACAACCTGGGCAGCGGTTGCGTGGCCGCCGACCGCGCGTCACTGATGGTGGGAACCACGGGTGCGATGCGGCTGGTGATCGAAGCGGCATCGATCAAGATTCCCAAGGATCTGTGGTGCTATCGAGTGGACTCGCGAAGGTTCGTGGTCGGCGGTGCGCTTTCCAACGGCGGCGAAGTGTTCGCGTGGGCCAAGCGTACCCTGCAACTTCCAAAGGATCTGGAAGCTCGTCTGGAGAGTGCACTTCCGGGGAGCCATCGTCTGACTGTGCTGCCGTATTTTTCAGGAGAGCGGACACCGTACTGGCGCGCCGATCTGCGCGCAGCGATCACGGGAATGAGTTTTTCCACCGATGCGTTCGATATCCTACGTGCGAGTTTAGAGGCCGTTTCGCTGGGCTTTTCCGATATCTACGAATTGTTGGACTCGGGCACGCAAGCCGAAGCCGGATCGTTACAGGTGATTGCTTCGGGCGGCGGTCTACTGCGATCGGCAGGCTGGACGCAGATGATGGCCGATGCGTTGGGCCGGTCGATGACGGCCTGCACGGAGCCTGAGACGTCGTGCCGTGGCGCTGCTCTGTGGGCTATGGAACGGACGGGCTCAATCAAGAACATTGCGGATCGACCGGCAGCGCTCGGCGTGACGTATGAACCTCGGCCCGAGCATCGCGAAGCCTATAAGCAATTGCGTGCGAACCAACACGCGCTGTACGCGAAGCTGTTCGGGACCAACTAAGGCAAACCCAACACACGATGATCCCTGCATCCGATCCACAATTGAGACTCCGTTTTACGCGTACCCGCTTGCTGCTGATGGATGTCGATGGAGTGTTGACGGATGGTCGCCTCTACAACTTCCCTGGCCCGGACGGCCAGATGGCCGAAACCAAAGGCTTCGATTCGCAGGACGGCATGGGCCTGAATTGGTTGAACTGGTATGACGTGCAGGCCGGTGTGATCAGCGGTCGGGTCTCTCCGGCAACCACGGAGCGCGCGCGTCAATTGAAGATGCGTTACGTCTATCAGGGCCACATCGAAAAGATTCCGATCCTGGAAGAGATCGCTGCGGACAGCGGCATTCCGATGAGCGAGATGGCGTATGCGGGCGACGATTTGACCGATATCGTTGTGATGCGGCGTGTGGGGCTGGCGATCGCGACGGCGAATGCTCGCCCAGAGGTGAAGGTGGCGGCGCATTATGTGACGCGAGCAGTGGGCGGGTCGGGCGCGATTCGCGAGGTGGCGGAGATGCTGCTGGAAGCCAAAGGTCACTGGGATGCGATTCTCGCCAAGTATGAGGCTCGGAATACGCAGTAACATAGTTCATGGACCGCCACGCCGCTTCCGCTACGAACAAGATCGGGCTACAAGTTCTTTCCTCAAACGGCCCCGGCACACTCCACCAATTGACCGGCGTCATCGCCGCTCACCAGGGCAATATCACCAGCGTGATCATCGTGAGTGAGGGCGATTCCACCGACCACGTCTATTTCGAGATCGAAACTCCCGCCGATCCTGGTGATCTGCTTGCGGGACTCAATAGCCTGCCTGTGGTGAAAGCCGCGTCTCTAATAGAGAGCCTGGAGAAGGTCTACGGGAAGCGCATCATCATCATCGGCGGCGGCGCGCAGGTTGGACAGGTCGCCATCGGTGCGATCACCGAAGCGGACCGGCACAATATTCGCGGCGAACATATCTCGGTAGATACGATTCCGCTGGTGGGTGAACAGAATCTAGCGGCGGCGGTGCGCGCGGCTGCCAGGTTGCCTCGGGTACGGGCTTTGGTACTGGCAGGTGCGTTGATGGGCGGCGACATTACCAAGGCAGTCAAAGAAGTGCGCGCTATGGGGCTATTGGTGGTCAGCTTGAATATGGCGGGTAGCGTGCCGGATGCGGCGGATCTGGTGGTGACCGATCCGGTGCAGGCGGGTGTGATGACGGTAATGGCGGTGGCGGAGACCGCCAAGTTCAACGTTGCTCGGCTGAATCGGCATCGATTTTAATTGGCCTCAGATGAATACCCCCGAAGAGTTCCGCGCGGTTGCTCATCAAGCGGTTGACTGGATTGCCGATTATCTTCGCGATGTCGGCACGCTTCCGGTCCTACCCAACGTCCAACCCGGTGACCTGATTCGGCTGTTGCCAACGGAAGGGCCCGAGCAGGGCGTGCCGATGGCGACCATCCTTGCGGACTTCCAGACGCAGATCGTGCCGGGGCTTACGCATTGGAATCATCCTCGCTTCATGGCTTATTTTTCGATTTCAGGTTCCGGGCCTGGAATCCTGGGAGAGATGCTGGCGGCTGGGCTAAACGTGAACCAGTTGCTGTGGAAGACGTCGCCTGCGGCAACCGAACTCGAACAAGTCACGCTGGGTTGGCTGAGACAGTGGCTGGGACTGCCGGACGAGTTTTTCGGCATCATTCACGACACTGCTTCCACGGGTACAATGCACGCGGTGTTGGCGGCTCGCGAGTTGGCAGCACCACAGGCTCGGTTAACGGGTGGTGAATCGAATCTTACGCTGTACGCCTCTGAGCATGCGCACTCCTCAGTCGACAAAGGCGTGCTGGCTCTCGGGATCGGGCTGGCGAACATGCGCCATGTGCCGACCGATGGCGAGTTTCGCATGCGATCAGACGCGTTGGAGGCGATGATCGTCGAGGATATCGCACTGGGCAAAAAGCCGTTCTGCGTGGTGGCGACAATCGGGACCACTTCGGCGGGAAGTATCGATCCCGTGGCGGAGATCGCAGCGGTCGCGCGACGGCATGGGCTATGGCTCCACGTCGACGCTGCCTATGGAGGGTCGGCTGCGATTCTCGACGAATATCGTCACGTTCTGGACGGTGCGTCACTGGCCGATTCCATCGTCGTGAATCCACATAAGTGGTTGTTCACACCGGTTGACCTCAGCATTCTGTACACGCGTCAAAGTGATGTGATGCGACGAGCCGTCTCTCTGGAACAGGCACCTGCGTACCTGAAGACAGCGGATCAGGCGCAGGCTGTCAACCTGTCCGAGTACAGCCTCGCGCTCGGCCGCCGGTTCCGATCCTTGAAGTTGTGGTTTGTGTTGCGGCACTTCGGACGTGAGGGCATCGCAAGTATCTTGCGGCAGCATTTGCAAGCCGCGCAGGCCGTGACAGATCAGATTTGCGCAGCCGACGAGTTTGAATTGGTGGCACCAACCTTGTTCTCTTTGGTGTGTTTTCGCTATCGAGGTTCAGACGAGCAAAACCGGACGGTCTTAGATCGCGTGAATAGCTCAGGGCTGGCATTTCTCTCAGGCACGGTGTTGCATGGGCGATTCGTGCTGCGTATGGCGATTGGCAACGTGGCGACTACGGAGGCAGACGCTTTGGCCGTATGGCAACTGATCAAACAAACCGCGAATGCTTAGCGCGTTTGCTCGATGGTTTGTTCGGAGTCGGCTTGTTCTGAAATGTCTTGTTCCGAAAAGCTTTGATCCGATGGGTTAGCCTCTGCCGAAGCTTGGGCAGACAGAAATGCGAACTGGTCCGACAACGCCTGCAAGTCTTTTTGCGCTGACTCAAAGTCGTTTTCAGACGCGCTAAGCTCCAGGC
>JBDTUY010000095.1:0-11961 GCA_040007495.1 Acidobacteriota bacterium
CTCTCCGCTCACCCCTCAACACTTAACGTGCGAACCATTGGGACAGGAGACTAGCTGGCGAGCGCTTTTTCCAACAATGCCTGTTCCTGCTTGAGCAATTGTTTACCGACGCGCAGAGCTTTATAGACATCGCCGCCGAGCACCCGGAGCCCAATCTCTTCCAGTGTAGGAGCGAGGCTGGGCGCTGCTGAGAGCACTTCCTCAGAAAGCGCTAACAGCGTCTTGTGTAACGGCGCCGGGTCGTTCGGTTCGAGATACAACAGCTGCAGTGCGAGATAGATTCTTCCACACGGGGTCCGCGCGGACTTTTCGGGAAGGATATCCCCTTCGCGAAGCACGACTGCCGAGGTTTCGACCAGAAGATGAGCGGGTTGGCGGCTGGTGTTTCGTACCACGATTCCCGCTAGAATCACGCGCTCCTGCGGCTTCAATGTGATAGCCAAAGCCATGGCACCTTCTTCGTCAGTTTCGCTCTGGTTCGTTAGCTCCTGGACTCGTCAGGCGGTGATCCCCGCTTCGCTGGTATGAATCTCAGAGGTCGGGTTTTCGTAGCTTGCACGCCGGGCATTTGCCGCCAAGTGGATCACTTCTTTGGAGGGCATCTCCAGCAAGACTGCTTTGGTTATCGAATCGACCAGCTTAATAACCAAGCGGCGGCTGGAATCGTCGTAACCCACTTCAAGTCGATTGGTCGGGGTCGGATATCCTTCGTCCTGCGAAGGCGATGGCTCTAATCGGTTTAGGTAGTGAACGGCCCGCTGGACTCGTTTTAACTCCTCATTGTCGGATTGCACCGCGCGGCCTGCGGCATTGTCGACGCCAACACTAAGACCGGTTCTAACAATCTCACTCATGCCAGCACCTCCGGGGCGCGCGATCGCGTAGCGGTCCGCCCGCCTATGGGTCGGCACAAATGGACGTGATTGTGGGAAAGGATCTAGCCTTATGACTGCGGGGTCGCCACCCTATGTCTAAGTTGGCGACAGTCAGGCGGCGGGCGTCATCGCGCTGGGGAACCGATGCAAGTCACAGACACATCTCAGGTTGTCCGGAGGAGCGCCGACGAATTGGGTGGTCAATTGGCGCGGGCGAAGTACAACTGCTCCAGTTCGCGAACCTCTGATGCTCGCCGGCGCCGCTCTTGTTCCAGGCGGTACCAGACTCGACCTAACAACAAGAGCGATTCTTCCCCGCGGGTATCGTGCAGTTGCTGAAGTGTGATGTTCTGCATGAGCCGCAGCTCCGAGTTGCTCAGCCGGTCTAGCCCAACGCCTAATTCAGGAGTGCCGTCAAGCTGCATGGGGACCGGTTCATCTTCACGGTGGCTGGTGTAAAGGCTCATGTTGTACTCCGATTGAGGTATCGCCACGTCCGCGCTAGTTTCCAAAAAGTTTTCTCACTTCCGCAATTTCAGCGACAAGTTCCCCGCTGAACAGAGAGATTTGAAGCCAAGTCGAATATAGAGTGTGGCGTCACCGGATTAATTCTCCGCGGGATGGGGATGAGCAATCGCCTCAAGAGTACAAAACGCAAAATTCTCTCGGGTAGATTGCGACTAGCGTGCCGATACTCGTATACGGAAGCATTCCATGGCGACAACTCTCACACCAAAACCAATCGAGCAGGACGAGAGGGAGCAGGGATGGGCGTTGCGGGATCTGCCCCCCTTCCCTGTCGTCGCAACCCAACTGCTGAAAGCACTGGCGGATGACAATGTCAATACCTTGCTTCTGGTGAACCTGATCCGACGGGATGCGATGTTCACCTCGGAACTGCTGCGGGCAGTGAACTCGGCTCGCTACGCGATTTCGCAGCCGATCAGTAGCATTCAACATGCCGTAACTATCCTGGGGCGTGATACCCTGCGTTCCTTTGCCGTAGCGGTGTCGTTACGTATGTACCTAGGACGGACGATTCAACATGAAGAACTCGCACGAGTATGGCGGCACTCTCTGGCGACGGCCACCATCTGTGATCTGCTTTGCGAGGCAGGTTGGCAAGCGAGTCCGTCGAAATACGGGGACATCGCGTACGTCGCCGGACTACTGCACGATGTGGGCTGTCTTGGGTTGATGACTCTGCATCCGAAGGGTTATGCGGTCGCCGTGGATCGAGCCGGCCGCGAGGATCGGGATCTTCGGGAGATTGAGCGCGAGATCTTTGGCATGGACCATTGCCGTGCCGGGCAGCTTATTTCCCGATCCTGGCGGTTTTCGCCGGATATTGAGGAAGTCTCGTTTGGACACCACGAGCCTTCGCGGCCCCAGGACAAGAGCTTGGGCCAGCTCGTCAAGGTGGCTGTGCTCCTTACGGACGCGCTCGGCTGGTCTGTTGCGCCGTCCACCAAAATCACGCCCCTGGAGGAAGTCTTCGAGATGATTCCCACAGAGGTTCGGAATCGATTGCACAGCGCGCCGGACGAATTCCGCGCCATAGCCCTGGATCGTGCTGGAATGCTCGATCGGCCTGTGGTGCCGCGAGACCAGGTACGGAAATAGGCCGTCTTTCGTTATTAATGCGTGACGAGGTGGATAAGGTATGTTTGTAATCATCGGACTAGTTGTTGTTATTGGTTCCATCATTGGGGGCTACATGATGGAGCACGGCAACCTCATGGTTCTTATGCAGCCCGCAGAGTTGCTGATCATCGGTGGCGCAGCGGGAGGCACGGCCCTGATCGCTAATCCGGCCCGGGTGCTGAAGGCCATCATGAACGGCATGATTGGCACGATTAAAGGTTCCCCTTATAATCGTTCCCACTTCGTGGAAAATCTGAAGATGATGTATGAGTTTTTCAGTCACGTAACCAAGGTTGGGGTGCAGGCTATCGAGGCCGAGGTGGACGCGCCCGAGAAGAGTCCGGTACTCTCGAAATATCCCAAGTTTTTGAAAGATCAGGCTGCGGTTGCCTTTCTCTGCGATACGATTCGAACTTACTCGGCAGGCGCCAGCAGCCATCACCAGCTCGATCACTTGATGGAAATCGATCTGGAGTCTGTTGAGCACCAGGATCAAGCTCCGGTCGTGGCCTTGGCCACGGTCAGCGATAGTCTTCCCGGACTGGGTATCGTAGCCGCAGTGCTGGGCGTCGTGGTGACCATGGGCTCTTTGGGCGGACCGCCAGAGGAAATCGGCCACAAAGTAGCTGCGGCTCTCGTCGGTACATTTCTTGGGATTTTGCTGTGCTACGGGGTGGTCGGTCCTATCTCCGCTAACATGGCGAAAATCAATGAGGATCGCAATCATTATTTCCAGTGCTATCGACAGGGCATATTGGCGTTCCTGCACGGCAGCTCGCCGATTCTCGCGGTAGAGTTTGCCCGCCGCTCCATTCCCACGGACCAGCGACCCAGTTTTAAGGAACTTGAAGAGACCTGTCGCGGCGCGAAGAAATAGGAAGCCTAATTCTTTATGTCCGCAGCCAAAAATAAGTCCGCCGAGCCCGTCATTATCGTTGTCAAGAAGGTGAAGGGTCATGCGGCACACCACGGGGGAGCGTGGAAGGTCGCCTATGCCGACTTCGTAACCGCGATGATGGCCTTGTTCATCGTGTTGTGGCTGTTGAGCGCCAGCGATCAGGTGAAGAAGGCTGTCGGTGGATATTTCCAGGATCCCAGCGGCAATGGAAGGCTGGTAGGCTCCACGCAGGCGGGCAACGGTGAGGCGATCGAAGCGAAATTAGACGAGCTTACTCAATTGAAGGAGCGCATTGAAAAGGCCATGGCGCGCGAGATGCGGGACTTCGAAAAACTCAAGGACTACGTCAATATTTCAGTGACTGAGGAAGGCCTACGCATCGAATTACTGGAAGACTCGACCGGCGTGTTTTTCACTAGCGGCAGTGCGTCCCCTTCTCCCTTGGGCGCTGATTTGTTCGGCAAACTGGCGGAGCAAGTCGGGGCACTACCGAACTTAGTGGTCGTGGAAGGCCATACGGATGCCCAACCATTCGCGCGTGAGGACGGCTACTCTAACTGGGAGCTTTCAGCTGATCGCGCCAACACGGCGCGACGTCTCATGCAGCAGCACGGTCTACGCGCGGATCAGGTGGAACAGGTTCGCGGCTACGCGGATCAACATCTACGCAAGAAAGATGCGCCTACGGATCCTTCGAATCGCCGCATATCGATCCTGGTGAGACGGATGGAAGTGGTCCACAAGGAATCAACGACTCCAGGCTCGAAAGATGAGAAAACGGCGGCCAGCGCCGCGCCGGCACCGGGCACCGAGCACCCCTCAGAGCAAGCGGCCGCGCACCACTAACCTGCACGTCGGAGTTGCACGACGAAACGTCGAATCGGCCTGACGAACTGTCCAACGGAAAGCCGCTATCGCGCGGTGGCGGGAGATTGGCTGGCAAGCGCTCTTTCCAGCCGGCGGATCAGGTGATCCGGGGCGTCGTTCTTGTGAACTAAAGTTGTTCCCACCGTTACCTGAACGTCGATGACTTCGCCCCACCAACGGAATTGAGACGATTTAATCAGGCTGCGGAGGCGATCCGCGAGCTTTTGCGTCTCCGCTTCCCCATGGCCTGTCAGCACCATTAGAATCAGCCCGTCGTTCCATTGACCACACCAGCTATCGCGGTGCATGCAGCGGAGCGCAGTCTCCACGACGAGCGAGATGAGCCGCTGGGCGGCCGCCGGGCCATACCGCCGCGATTGTTCGGCGAGATTGTCGATTTTCACCAGCAGGAACCCCGCGGGCGCCGCTGTTTTCTCCTGGCGATGAATCGCATGTGCAACCATGTCGACCAATTCGTTGGCGGACAACACCGTCCCCGAGGCGTGTGTAGTGTCGACATCGTGCAACTCATGGTGGCTCGAGGCCTTTGCCCTACTAGTAAAGATATCGAGCACTCCCAGGGGCGCTCCTATGGGAGAAAGTAATGGAATTCTGCGCACTTGCACCGGCAAATGAAACCCGTTTTTGTGTCGAATGAAGCAGTTTTGCTGCATCGTCTGCGCGAGTTCAAAGGACGGCGCCGCGATCGGGTGACCATCGGAATCGCTGTAACTCAGAACCTGCTCCGGCTTGCGCGAAGACATGGCTTCGGCAGTGGTGAATCCGCTGATTTGCTCCGCGGCCTGACTCCAGAATAGGATGCGCCCTTTTAGATCGCTGAAACACAACCCATCCGGCAGCGCATTCAGAATCGCCAGATGCAGGTTCTCCGGCAGATTACTGAGGTCTGAAGTATCTTGGTGGAGCGTCATTGCAGGTCTCAGACGTATTTGTTCGCCGTAAGTCCCCGGATCGCGAAAGCGCGCTTTCCTTTGTGGGACAGAATCGTGCCCTGATATTTGTGCTCACCGTTGGCTAAGAGTACAAGTGGACGCCCAACAGGATGCTGCAATTTAAGCAGGTCTCCCGGCTCCAGATTCGCAAGGTCCTGCAATGGAATCGTGGACCCGGTCAGGATCGCCTCCAAGCGAATTTTTCCCGAACCAATGTAGCTCAGTATGTCCGTCTGGCTGCTGTCGACCTCTTTTTCCGCGGGTTCCACTGCCTTCGGTGCCTCGCTCTCATTCAATAGCTTGAGCAGGGGCAGTGGCAGCGCCAAGCGTATCGTGGAACCGATTTCTTCCAGGTTCGCGCGAAACCGGAAGGTAATCAGGGACTCACTTACCGGCATGGCGAGGGTCGCCAGGGGATCCGTCTCCACCCGGCTCAGCGCAAAACGAACGCCATTCACTTTCGCCCAGCAGATTTCCAATTCCCGCAACACCATGCGAAACACGCCGTCCATTAATTTCTGTTCAATGGCGGTTAAGGCGCGGAAAGGCGGCGGCGTTCCTTTGGGCGCGCTCCCCAACAAGATCTCCAAGATGGGGAACACCAACGTGGGGCTCAGTTCCAATAGGGCCTGCCGCAGCGTGGGTTTAACATCCAGGCTCAGCAGACAGGTGGGGCCCTCCATCTCGGCCCGAAACTCGTCGTAAGTTGTCTGCCGGACCTCGTCGAGACTAATGCTGAATTGGAGCCGGAAGTAATGAGAAAGTTGGTCGGCAAGGTTGGCGGCAAAGGTCTCATGAACCTTCTTGCTAGCCCCAAAGTCCACGTGAGCGTGACGTGTTTGCTTCCGGAATCTGAAGCTTGTGACAACTTCCTGACGCGCCCCCATCCGGGAGCAATCCGGAGGCGCTGTTTTCTCGGCGGCTGATTCGTCGTCCACGGCATTGTTTACGTCTATTAATGGATCTGGCATGAATACTCTTAAAGCTCCGCTTACGCCTTACGGCATCTGGTACGCAAGGGTTAAGCACGTTTCATACCATGGAGTTCGCAACGGAACCCGCCGATGCATTACTACCGATGAAAAAGTTTGAGTTCCCGCTCGCCCGGGCGGCGCAGTGGTATCGCCAGAACCTTGCCTCACAACAAACCGTCCTGCAGGGCATCTTAAAGGATCTGGCGGAATTGGAAGGGCGCATGCAGTCTTTACGTCAAGCCAAAACCTTGGAACAAGAGCGTGTAATAAGCTCCAGCGTCCTCTTGGGCGGGGAGCTGCGGGATCTGGCCGATTACGCTGAACTGATTCGCAGCAAATTAGAGGCAGCCCGTCCGCTGCAAACGCATTTGATGGCACGCGCTGAAGCACAGCGCAAGACTGTGCTGGAATGCCATCGCCGTGTTCGCCTCATGGAGAATCTGGAAACGCGCCGGCGGGAAGAATGGCTGCTGGAGTTGAACAAGGATCAGGACGCCCTGGCCTCGGACCTTTTCCTGGCGGGTCTGATTCGCCAACAGAACGAAGCGACGACCGTATAAGCGTTTGGAATTCTTGAACGCACCGCACATTTCGACAACAGAAAGGTATCATCCGTGTCAGTCCCGGCAACATCCCGAGAAATAGCCTCTCCGGTCCGCAAGGCCGCCATTCTGATGATCGCGCTTGGTGAAGAAGCCAGCGCGGATCTCATGCAGAGATTGTCTGAAGCGGAGCTGAAGTGTCTCTCTGAAGAGACCTCACGTTTAGGATTCGTCACCGAGGAGCAGACCGAAGTGGTGCTTCGTGAGTTCTATCAGATGTCCGGGAATCAGTTGCCGCCAGGTCGTGGAGGACCGGAATTCATGCAGAAATTGCTGACGCGCGCCGTGGGTCCGGAGGTCGCAAAAAAGATCATGCGCGGAGTTGGGAACCCGCCCGCCAATAGTTTCGCCGGACTGGAATCCATGGTGAAATCCGATCCTTCGCAAGTAGCTCGTTTCCTGAACGACGAGCATCCACAGACCATCGCACTGATCATTTCCCATCTTCCGCCAACCCAGGCCGTGTCTTTGCTGCAATCGCTTCCACCCAGCTTGCGTACGGACGTGGCACTGCGAATGGCTCGTCTCGATCAGATCTCGCCAGAAGTCGTCAGCCGGATTGCGACCGCTGTCGGGGAAAGACTGAAAGGCGTGGATAGTATCAAGCGCGAGGCCTACGGCGGAGTCCGAGCCGTTGCGGGACTGTTCAACCGGTTGGATCCGGACGTCGGCAAGGAAATTTTGGACGGGATGGATGCCACCGACTCTGCCTTGGCCGAAAGCGTTCGTAGTCTGATGTTTGTTTTTGACGACATCTTGAAACTGGACGACGCCGCTATGAATGAAATCACCGGCCGTGTGGAAAGGAAGAGCCTCGTGCTGGCGCTCAAAGGCACCGGGGAACAGATTAAAGAACACTTCACGAAGAAGATGTCCAGTCGTGCACGGCAAATGTTGATGGAAGATCTGGATGCATTGGGCCCAGTGAAGATCAAAGAAGTGGAAACAGCGCAGCGACAGGTGATTGATACAATCCGGCAGTTGGAGCAAGAGGGGACAATCTCACTCCGCGGGTCGGCGAGCGATGAATATGTTTCCTGATGCCGTTTGCGAACATGCAGCAGATGCAGACTGTCCGCGAACCAGGCGCTCAGGGCTACTGTGCTTCGGTTCGCACGGGTATTGGAGGATGAAGATTCGCTCTGGAATTCTGGTCTTTGCGTTAGGTGAATTGTTTGTTCCGGCTCTCTACGCCCAACAGCCCTCGAAGGCCTCACAAACCCAACAGGTACGGGCAGCCATGGAGCAGGCTCTGCGGCAACAGCGTGAATCGATACTCACGCAGGTGCAGGGGCAACGCGTGCATCAGCAAATTTTGCGACCAGCGGGGAGACACCTTGCTTCGAGTGGCGGCACCTTAACGCTAGCGGCCCCATGGCGAGCCGTCGCGGTCGATTGTGCCGCGATCCCGCCTGCGGCGCTGGCTACGCATATTCAACAAACGGCCGATGAATTCGGGATTTCTTCGCGGCTCCTGCATGCGGTGGCGGAGACAGAATCCGGGTTCGTGCCCTGCGCCGTTTCCCCCAAGGGTGCGGTGGGCTTGATGCAGATCGTGCCAGCGACCGGCCAACTGCTCGGTCTCACTGATCCTACGGATGCGGGACAAAGTCTACGAGCTGGAGCGAAATACCTGAGCCAGCTTCTGTCTCGCTATGGCGGCAATGTAGGCTTGGCGCTCGGAGCGTACAACGCCGGTCCGGGAGCGGTGGATAAATACGGTGGAATTCCACCCTATGAAGAAACGCAAACATACGTGCGTAAAATTATAGGAATGTTAGGTACTAAATAGAGAGCCTTTACTTGATACATCAACTGTTGATGACTAGTTTGTTCACGTACGCCTCGAGAATCTTGACTGAAGGGGATCCTTGCTACCTCGCGGCAAAGCGTTTGCCAACGAGGTAAAGTCCCCGTTCTGTTCGGCCAAGAAACCCATGTTGATTGCAACGCGCAGGTATCTAGAAGTGCGCGCTACCAAGTGCCGTCAAGCAGTTCACTCTAAAGTCACTACCCTTCTGAACCAATCGCCCATCTTCATCGACAAATGGATGACCGCCCATGTAGTTGTTTTCCAATTACCGTAACAGTGTCAGTTCTACGAGATACCGCGACCTCGGCTTGACACAGAGGACCGCTTGGTTATATGAGGATGGCAGTGAAATCCGGCAACTGGTGCGGAGCTCGGCATGATTCCGGTCGTTGCACCGACGTCCAGCCGGCAGGCGTCTGGTCTGCGCGAAGGATTGCTGCCCGGGGATGCGGCGTGGTATCGCGACAAGCCGGATTGCGTACGGGCGGTGGATTTGATTCGTGGGTCGTCAGTGCAGAGTTGAAATGGCGCCGCCTGCCGCTAGCGCCTCCATGCAGCCACCGCCTGGGCGCTGGTAAGTCTCGACGTATCAACCCGTACTCGCTCGCATCCAAATCAGCGGATCGAGGAGCATGCGACAATAAAAGAAGTGCGCTGGCTCGCCGAAGCTAGCGACTCCCAGGCGGCGGCCGCACTGCCTGACTTCGCAAAGGTAGGCTCGTCACAGAAGCACCCTGAATCGTGCCACCGCGCCGCTGATCGATCAACTCGACGTAAGAGTCGCAAAGAGGGCGGATCCATGCCTACGACAGCGACTGGGGATAGGGAAATTGGGAAAGTATGAGGTTTATCGAGACGGTGATCCATGGCGCGGGCGGTTTGTTGGGGCCAACGGAAGGAACGTAGCTTCGCGAGAGGTTTACCACAACAAATCAGGGTGCTTGTTTGCGATTACGCTGTTGAAGTCTTCCTCCGAGGCGCGAGTTATTGAGTTGGAGCCACAGCGACAGGCGACGACGCCCCCTGTGTCGCCCAGGGGAAACCGGTAATGACACCCGTCTCAGCCAGCTCGGCAATCCACGGGTTAGAAACGCCCAGTGCAATGAGGGCATGGACACTGCTCCTTTCGATCGTGGGCGGAAAAAACGCCGAGAATTCTTCGTGGAGATAAGCAACTGGGTGATCGGCGCGATCGGCTTCGTGTGCGGGGTGGGTGCGGATCTACTGCGCCAACTCGGAACGAACTGGGTCGAGCATAGGCGGATCCGGAAGGCTGTGGGGCGAGAGATTCATGATGCCGCAATCATGCTCAATTTCTTTTTGTTCAAGACGCTAATTGATAAGATGCAGGAGCCGCAGTTCGCGCCCACCTATTTTCAGAAGCCGCGGCGTTTGGACAGCGTCGACTATTATCTGCAAGCTCAGCCCACTCAGTTCTTGACACTGCCGGAACAATCGCGCCTGCGTTGGTGGAACGAAGAGTTGGCGACGCTGGGCAAGGATGGGGAACGCCCGCGGACGTTCCGCGCGATCCATATGCTAGCCCTGCTGACGATCTCGCCGCTCAAGCAATGCTCCACCCACGAGACGAGGCGTTTCGTGGGCCAGATTCTCGATCGTCCAGAGATTATTGAATACCGCGGTCAATACATGTCGCGGAAGACGGCTACGCGGGAATAGCCTCACGATTCAATCTGAGAGTGGCCAATCTCGTGCAGGTTCTCGACCCGATCGATGTCGTGCGCTTGAGCGCGATTCGCGTCGCCGCAGCAGGTCTACATACGCGTCGGTATGGATTTTTAGGATTTTGTTGGGAAAGATCCAAGGGATCGCAATAGAGCCGATGCAGTAGGGTCGCAACGCCGCGAGTGTGTCCCCGGCGTTGATACCTTCAGCCTCCCTGGACGGGGTTGGGTGATTGAACGCCCGCCGGTTGCGGAACGCGGTCCACCTTTACGATCGGCGACCCGGGCGGAGTGCCTCGTATCGCAGCTCCCTGTATTCCCTCACCTCCGGAAGATGAAGAATCCTCTCAATAAATTTCCTGGTTTCCCGGGATGGGCAGCGATTGAGCGGCGCCATCGTCAGTTCAAATAGCATGTCGATTACACGAACGGCGCGCGGCCTCTCTCCGTCGTACAGTAGGTCTTCGCGGCTCAAGAGTTCCAGTTCGTCGTTCCACCACTCCAGCCGCTTCCACTCCGGCAGGCTCATGAAGGCCTCAGGCTGAGTATGGTTGTAGAGGTCGACCGAGCGCATTCTGTCCGGGCGCGAAAAATAGCGCTGTCGCAGATCTTCGTCGGCACGTCCATCCATCAGCGCGCCCATTAGAAAGGAATTGAAATTTACAACCCTTTCGTGCAGATCGGGCCGTATCGCCCTCCGGATCGCCCGCCTCGACAAAAAGATCATATTCAGGGGGGCCGCCCCACCAATCATCTGGCGGATTGCAGATCTGAGCGGTTCGATTGCCTTCATTGGTCCAACGCCGAGCCGGGTCTGCGGTCGTGTTGGCCCGTCACTACCACTTCTTCACTGGTCGTATCAATTCGGGAACCGGCTGCCCGGCCACGAGCTCGATAATCCTCGCACCCAACGACGCTTTGAGCAGGGCGATCGCACCCAAGCAGTCCGACTTGTGGTAATATGCCTCGCCCGAGGCTACGTTCTTACCGTTGGCACCCACAAGCCGCCAGCGCCACTGGCCGTTGTCCGGATACACTTCATACTTTTCTGCCTTAGCAATGCCGACCCGCATCATATAGATTCCGCCCTCTCTCTTCCTTCGTCTATCGCGTATTATCGGTCCGTCTTTCGCGCATTATCGGTCAGCGGCGCGGCAACCGCCCGATGGCGCTAGCTTCGGCGAGCTGGCGCACACTTAAATTCTACCTTGTCTCTTGATATACGCGCTATGGGACTCTTGTCTCATGCAAGATGAGCCTGGAGAAGGGGCTGGATTCTCACGCAAGATGAGCCTGAAGGGCGGTCCGGCGATGCTGGGGATTGATCATCAGCATGGACGACACGGGAGCCAACAGCCTGGAGCAGATCCGGGCGTTTTTGAGCGGAAGTGGCGACGTACAATTTGCGGGGCAAAAGCGTGGAGAGATTTACGCGTGGGTGGAGCGGACGCTGGTGGACCACCAGTACGGGAGGGGAAGCCGGGCGGTCAAAGGGCTGGTGCGGCGCTACGTGGGGCGGATGACCGGCTTGAGCCGCGCCCAGGTGAGGCGCCTGATCGCGAGTTACGTGAAAACGGGGCGGGTGAAGGAACCGCCCTACCAGCGCACCCGGTTCGCTTCGCGCTACACGTCTTCGGATGTAAATCTGTT
>JBDTUY010000096.1:0-11934 GCA_040007495.1 Acidobacteriota bacterium
AAGCTGCTCAGCCGGCCGATCTATTCGTATGCGCTGGGCGTGCTTGCGTTCTGGCTTGCCATGGATCAATGGACCAGCAAAGGCGCGCAGGGAATGCCTCAGCCCTTAGCCGATGCGTCCGAACTAGTGCGCTATGGTTGGATCGCGCTGCGGGTTTTGTCTGGAGTGGTGGCAACTCCCATCGCCGAGGAACTGGCATTTCGCGGATATTTGCTGCGCCGATTCATTTATGCAGAATTTGAAAATGTCACGGATTATCGGTCTGTCCCTCTTCCCCCACTGGCGTATGGACTGATTGGATCCTCGCTCATCTTCGGCGTCCTGCATGGAACTCATTGGATTGCTGGGTCTTTGGCTGGCGCAGTCTATGGCTTGACAATGCTTCGCCGTGGCCGAATCGGAGAAGCGATCCTGGCGCATGCCGTCACAAATGCGGGATTAGCCGCCATCGCTCTGGTGTGGAACCGCTGGGATTTATGGGGGTAGACCTACCTCAGGGATACCCCCTAGTCGTGTATAAGGTGTTTTGAGGATACTATCTTTGGGTACATCCATAGTACTATTGTCAAGTACCCATAAAAAGTGGAGTACTTTTAGGGAGGTAGTACTATTATGAGGCGTTTAATCGGAGCTCTTCTGTTAGTGGCCGCGGTCGCCGGACAGGCGTTTGCGGGTACCAACACCCCGGAAATCGATCCGGCATCTGGTGTGGCGGCTTTGGGTCTACTCTCGGGTGGCCTACTGGTCCTGCGGGCACGTAAGAAAAAGTAGTTTGGTATCAGCTGTTTATAGTGGCTCGCGTGGGCTGGAATAGAGTCTACGCGAGCTATCTCCATCCCCTCCAGTAGCACTTCCCTCTCGCTCTGCCGACCCCTTGAAGAAGACCTGAGACACAATCTGCAAAAGACCGGCGTACAATTACGCAGGAGTCTTTAGTACTAAAGTACTAATAATGCATGCAATAATAAACGGACCTACCGGGATGGCGATCCTTTTATAGATGTCTCTTGACACTTTGCGGTCCGACCCACTCCCGAGATTGATTCTTGTGGGGAAGCGGGCTCTTGATGATGCTGCGGTCTTGCCGGAAGACGCAACATCCTCATTCCCCAACCCCGACCGTGCGAGCACCGGGTAGCGTTCGCACGATTGTGTTGAGGTGCCCCACTTAGCGTCTGAGAAATGGATCGATCAACATAGAGAGCAGCGTAGCGCTCTCTTCTCCCTCCACCTCAGGCAATCCCACCCGAAGGTCCTTTGAAACCTGTTCCCGATAGGTCCCCAGTAATCGGTCCCACCAGGAAAACGTCTGTCCGTAGTTGCCGTCGTGTTCCAAGGCCAATTGTGAATGGTGAACGCGATGCATTTGCGGAGTGACGACGACTGTTCGGAACAACTTGTCGAGCTTAGCCGGTAACTTACCATTCGCATGGACGATGAAGTTGACGATTTCCGTCATCATCTGCGAAACCGCTACCGACCACGCGGGCGGTGCCAGCACGTAGATGAACAGCAGGAAGGCTCCGTTGCCGATGGCGACCTCCAAGGGATGGAAGCGCAGTGCGGTCGAGACGTCGTAATCGGGGTCTGAATGGTGGACGCGATGGATGCGCCAGAACCATGACCAATGCAGCAGTCGATGACTCGCATAGTGAGAAAAATCTAGCGCAATAATTGCCAGCAAGCCTCGCCAGACTCCGGGCAACCGACCGCCCGAGTTGCTCAGCAACCCCCAGGATCGATCTTCAATACCGAGCGCGAGCAGCACAGGACTGACTCGCAATACCAGCGTCAAAAAGAGCAGTGAGACGGCCAGCAGCAGTCCATGATTCAGCCAGCGGCGGCCAGTGGAGAGGGAGAGGTCACGCCAGGGACCCAGCGTTTCCCAGACAGCCACACCCAGATACCCAACGACGAATAGCGCCCAATAAATTCTGCCAGTGTAATCGGCCCAATTCGAAGGTATCCAGTGCATGGCGTCTACATTGTCAAGTGTAGCAATGGCCGGCATCCGAACCTCTTTGAGGAGGCTTCAAACGGTGGCCTAGCCTGATTGACTTTAGCGCGCGAAACACGCTATTCATGGATAGACAACGATTGGGCGCGGTAGCCAAGTGGTAAGGCAGAGGTCTGCAAAACCTTTATTCGGCGGTTCGATTCCGCCTCGCGCCTCCAATACTTTAACCTGCAAGCCGTTCTTTGCAAACCATTTTTGACATCACGCTCGTTCCCCTTGGTTCTGGCACATCACCCCCGAATCACGCCGTTTTGACCCGAACCGGACGGACAAAATACAGCTTGCCACCGGACAATCTGGCTTTGAACCTGACAGGAATTTAAACTGTGATGCCCCAGCGCAGCCACAGAACGCTGCTAGCGGTATTTGAGTGAAGGGGGCCGTGGGTTGGCCGGGAAGTATGTGATCGAGGCCAGCTAGGACGCGCGAGACGAGGTTGGTCGATTCTAGCCGATTCATTGCATGCGAGGTTTCTGCAGAGCTGTCGCGTACCTTGCCATGGCGTCTTTCTGCGCGGTTTGGTCTGGGTGGACGTAGCGCATGATAGTCCTCAAATTACTGTGTCCCATCAACGCGGCTAGTGTGAAGGCGTCAACACCGTGTTCCGTCGCGAGCCTCGTTCCGAAGGTGTGACGGAGATCATATAGGACGAACGAAACGCCTGCGTCCCGGCAGTGTCAGGCCAGCAGCAACCCAACAATCGCGGAAGAAATTCGACGTATCTTCATTCATGCATCGATTTTAAAGGGCGATCACGCAGCCTTAAGTATAGGGAAGATCTCAACGGGCCGCATCGCTGCGCTCGTTCACGGACGCGCGGCAACACCCATGGCTGCTCTCGTGCCGCTCCAGTGAGAGGCGGGCTTTCACGCAGTCATCGAAAGCCACATACTGCTTTTCGGTGGCGGCCTGGGCTCCCTCTAAATCACAAATCTCCGACCATTCCCGGTTGTACGTCTCAAGCCGCAACATGAAAGCTGCGCGCAGACGCTCTTGGACCAGACACCGGAAAGGCAATACGTCTAGGCGAGGGCTACTGATGCGGCCTTTCTCGATTGGGGAATGCTGGGGAATCGTATTGGGTTTTGGCATCTCAAAGGCTCCTCGAACTCGAATCTCCTCCGAAGAATCCCGTGATAGATTTTGTTTCCCGAGTCCGAGAGACCTTACAGGACTATACCTTCGTTCCGCTTGCGAGCTTGGTCAAATCTGCTCATTGCAGGCAACTTTTACACGTGAGCACTATTGAACAGACTGTAAATATCCTGAGTGTTATAGTTAGGGTTCAAGGTTTGAAACAAGGTGGCGTGCCCTGCTTCAATTTAGGCAGAGTTCGCCTCTAAAGCACGAAGGAACATGCCGTTTGTATTTGTCGTCTTTTCCCAGCTCCCGCACGATCTTGATGGACTCGTTCAACCCCACTAGACCATTCCGGCGAGGCACTGAATCATGCCGATAGTCCCCAATAAAAAAGTTCCCGTGATTAAGGTCAAGGTCAGTGTCAGCACGAAACCTGCTTTCGATCCGAAGAAGTATCTTTCGTCACCCGGTGAAGGCAAGACCAGCGAAACATTCCCCGCGCACGAGCTGATTTTCACGCAGGGTGCTGCCGCTAGCTCGCTCTTTTATATTCATAGTGGCAAGGTCAAGCTAACGGTATTAGCCAAAAGTGGCAAGGAAGCGGTTATAGCTGTATTGGGCCCTGCGGACTTTTTTGGCGAAGGCTGTCTGGCGGGTCAACCGCTGCGCATGGCGACCGCTACCGCGATGAGCAACTGCTCCGTCATGCGGGTAGCAAAGACCACTGTGGTCGAGATGCTTAAGCGGGAGCAGACATTCTCCGATCTCCTGCTTGCCTACATGCTGACCCGCACAATCCGGATTGAAGAAGACCTCATCGACCAACTGTTCAACTC
Source organism: Acidobacteriota bacterium (assembly GCA_040007495.1). Lineage (GTDB taxonomy): Bacteria > Acidobacteriota > Terriglobia > Bryobacterales > Bryobacteraceae > Palsa-187. The sequence goes on from JBDTUY010000096.1 coordinate 3,934, forward strand.
CAGTGAAAAAAGACTCGCGCGGGCGCTCCTGCTGCTTGCGAACTTCGGCAAAGAGGGCAAGCCCGAGACCGTAATTCCTCACATCAGTCAGGAAACGCTGGCCGAGATGGTCGGCACAACGCGGTCGCGCGTCAGCTTCTTCATGAATAAATTTCGCCGACTAGGATTCATCAAGTACAACGGAACTCTTGAAGTTCACAGTTCGCTGCTGAACGTCGTGTTACACGACTAACCCATCGCGTCACGCCAGCGGAGCAATCATGGATGAAGTTGATCCACCGGATGCGATATTTGAAGTTAAATCAACAAACCAGATCAGAGTGATCTCGTCCCCTTGATTTCTGAAGCGCGCTTGCAAGCAACCTGAGCGTGATCGGACCGGTTAGAAATGGCGGTCAATCATTTGGGCCTGGCCGAAGGTTGTTCAGCACTTTTTGACCACTCGTCCGTGCGTTTCTCTCGCCGTCCTGGACTGGTGGAGTTTTTCGCCGTCGCGGAATTAAGCTTTGGGCTAGATTTTTACAGAACTGGACAAAGTGACGGACAGCCGCTACTATCTTGTGCGGTATCAACGCTACGCAGAGGTCTGCAAAGCCTTTATTCGGCGGTTCGATTCCGCCTCGCGTCTCCAATACTTTCCGGGGTTTCTCCAACCTGCAGTGACGTTGACTCCTCCAAAGTTTTTCTTCGGTCTCTTGCTCTGCGTAGCCTCATCATTCCCGTTGGTATCGGCCCAAAATAAGGCGACCACCTTGGTGCTCAGGGTCCATGTAAGCATCTCTCCAAATTCTTCCCTAAGCGGGTATAACTCGGGCTGCGGTCAGAATCAAAAGTTGCCACTACCGCAAGACGCTCTTACAAAATCTGCTGAATTTGCCTCAGATTTCCCATTTTCCTTCTGTCTTGCGGCAATGGCAACAAACCTGCAAATGCAGGAACGTGAAACACGAGGCTGGCTGGCTTGGGGAGGCCAAACGTAGCAAAACCCAGTCCAAAGTGCCGCCGGAAATCCATATCCAAAGCAGAGAAAGCAGGTTGACCATGAACGCGAACGCAGAACTACGAAACTCAGCTCTGGTGATCGATCCTGAGTCCGCTGTGGGGGCTGGATCGCGCAAATACTCCGCTTGGAGCGCATCATCGCCTGGCGTATCCTGGGCGGCTGTACTCGGTGGCGCGGCGGTAGCTGCAGCCTTGTCGTTGATCCTGCTGGCACTGGGTGCTGGGTTTGGATTGTCGACTGTATCGCCTTGGTCGGGTGTAGGCGTTTCGGCGTCAACTGTAGGATCGATGGCGATTGTTTGGTTGGTCCTGACCCAGATCATTGCGTTTTCGATGGGAGGTTATCTCACAGGCCGCTTACGGACCCGATGGCACGCGATTCATACGGATGAGGTGCACTTTCGCGACACTGCGAATGGTTTCCTGGCCTGGGCCGTGGCTCTGATTGCGACGGTTGTGTTTTTGGCCGGAGCAGCGGTATCGATGACCGGCGGAATCGCAGCAGGCGCGGGTCCGATGGCAACCAACGCCGCTCCGACGGACCACAGCCCCGATGTGTACTTCGTGAACCGGTTGTTTCGGTCTGAGCATCCTGCAGGCGAAAACAATACTGCGCGTCGGGCAGAGGCCGAAGGGATACTGGCGCACGCGACCCTGCAAAGTGATATGCCGGCTGCCGATACAGCGTATCTTTCGCAATTGGTTGCTGCGGGAACGGGCTTGAATCCGAATGACGCGCAGCAACGTGTATCGGATACGATGACCGATATACGACAGGCCGAAGACACGACGCGCAAAGCCACCGCCCATGTTCTGTTGTGGATTTTCTTAGCTTTATTAACCGGGGCGTTCTGCGCCAGCTTTGCTGCCACCATCGGCGGCAGGCAGCGCGACCACGTACAAGTCATCTAGGAAAGGAGGACACTATGCGCTCAGTTCTTTTGTATTTCGTCGGCGTGCCCATTCCGTTGATTATCCTGATTGCCTTGTTTACGCATCACTGCTAGCAGGTGTGCAGGAGCACGGACAGTACATCCTGGGGTGTTCGGGAGTGTAGTGTCCGTGCTCGTAATTTAGCCTGGAGGCGAACCGAACCGCGCGTCCGCACCTCGCATTCCCTCCCACTGACGTCCCAGCGGTTCCTCCGATCCGTTCCAGACCTATCTCCCTACGATCCCCGATTCGCACTATTGCGTACCTGAGATCTGGAGCGATATTGTAGGTGCAGTAATTCCATCGCGCTGAAACGTAACCTGGCAGCGTCCCTGTAGACTTTCAATCAATTTTCAAATCAAGAGGAGGAACGATATGGATTCGACGACTACTCCTGGCGCGCTTCGCGCTGGAACTGTTGCGCCTGATTTTCACTTGCCTAGTACGCCGGATCAGCGCGTATCGCTGAAGGAATTTCGCGGACGGCCTGTCATTTTGGTTTTCTATCCCGCCGATTGGAGTCCCGTTTGTGGCGACCAGACGGCTTTGTACAATGAATTGTTGGGGGAGTTTGGAAAGTTTGGGGCGGAGATGCTTGGGATCTCAGTAGATGGGTCGTGGTGCCACTTAGCGTTTGCCCACGATCGTAAACTGAAGTTTCCTCTACTGTCCGATTTTGAGCCCAAGGGCGAAGTGGCCCGGTCGTATGGTGTCTATCGCGCGCAGGACGGATTTACAGAGCGTGCGCTGTTTGTCATCGACTCAGAAGGCGTCATCCGGTGGAGCTACGTTTCGCCGGTGGGTGTGAATCCCGGCGCGGATGGAATCCTGGCCGCGTTGGAAGCGCTGCCACAGCAAGGAGCGAAGTAGCCATGAGTGCGCTTACCAAGCCGGTCACGGAACACGACCATATTGAAGGATCTGCCGATGCTCCGGTGACCTTGGTGGAATACGGCGATTACGAATGCCCGCATTGCGGAGCCGCGCATCCGGTGGTGCAGGAACTGCTTCGCCGGGCGGGGAATCGGGTGCGATTCGTGTTTCGGAACTTTCCGTTGGCGGAGATTCATCCCCATGCTCAGTTGGCTGCTGAAGCCGCAGAGGCTGCGGGGGCACAGGGGCAGTTCTGGAAGATGCATGACACGCTGCTGACGCATCAGAATGCGTTGGGTTCGGTGCATTTGAAGCAATATGCGGGGCATTTGGGGATCGATGTGGATCAATTCACAGAGGCGCTGACCGCACATTCGTTTCAGCATCGCGTGAGAGAAGACTTCATGAGTGGAGTGCGCAGCGGAGTGAACGGGACGCCGAGCTTCTTCATCAATGGTGCTCGGTATGACGGACCCGCTGTATTGGAGATGATGCTCAGCGCGATTGAAGAAGCCGCAGCATAGTAGATTCTCGGCACGCTCAAAGGTCGATGATCGTTCGTTAACTATTTCATTTAAAAAGGAGACAGGAAGATGACGCAGACTGCAAGAGTTCAGCCGCAGGAAGAACGAATCAAGGGAGCCAGCGGACTCAGTATCTTTGTCCGGTCCTGGCAACCGGCGATGAAGGCTCGCGGCGTGGTCATGATCGTGCATGGCTTTAACGCCCACAGTGGATATTACCAATGGGTCGCGGATCAACTGACCTCGAATGGGCTCGTGGTGTATGCGCTGGATCTGCGAGGGCGCGGACAATCAGACGGCGAGAGATTCTACGTCAACAGCTTCTCTGAATACGTCAGCGATGTGGAAAGCGCGGTTGCGTTGGCGAAATCGCGGGAACCTGGTTTACCGATGTTCGTATTGGGCCACAGCGCTGGGGGTGTAGTCTCCTGCCTGTACGTGTTGGAACATCAGGCCGAATTAGCAGGGCTGATCTGCGAGTCGTTCGCGTTTGAGTTGCCTGCACCGGAGTTCGCTCTGGCGGTATTTAAGGGCTTGAGCCATGTGGCTCCGCATGCCCACGTTCTGAAGTTGAGCAACAAGGATTTCTCGCGCGATCCCGAAGTTGTGAAGGCGATGGACGACGACCCACTGATCGCGCATGAAACGCAGCCCACGATGACTCTAGCGGAGATGGTCCGGTCCGATGAACAGTTGACGCAGAAGTTTCCGCAGATCACATTGCCGGTGCTGATTCTTCATGGAACGGCGGATAAAGCGGCAAGGCCTGCTGGGAGCCAGTTGTTCTTTGAAAACGCCGGATCGACCGACAAAACATTGAAGCTCTACGAAGGAAGCTTTCACGATCCGTTGAACGATCTGGATAAGCAAGCCGTGATGACGGACATCCAAGGTTGGATCGCGGCGCGGATCTCCACTGCGTCTGAACTCAAGACGTCGGCTGGCCATTAGCCTTAGAAGCGGGTCTGAAAACGTGACCCGATCTGGCTGATGTTATAAGATAGCGCCATGTATTGGAAGTCTGTCGCTGTGGGGCTTGCGGTTGCCGGGGTGGTGGTTACTTTTTCCCGTGCACAGGGGCCTGTTGCGCCGGAACCTCGCGAGACTCTGAATCGGTATTGCACTGGCTGCCACAACGATCAAGCTCGGGTGGCCGGGTTGTCTTTGAAGACGGCTGGGCTTCCGAATTCCATTCCTGGCGATGCAGCTTCACTTGATATAGCAACCTGGGAGAAGGTTTTACGCAAGCTGCGCATGCGTGCGATGCCTCCCGCTGGTTCGCCGCGTCCGGATGAGGCTACGTACAATCGTGTGACCTCGTGGCTGGAGACGCGGTTGGATCAGGCTGCGGCTGCGAGGCCCAACCCTGGCCTGCCCTTGCTGCATCGCTTGAATCGCACGGAATACGCCAATGCGATTGAGGATTTGCTGGGTTTAAAAGTGGATGTTGCCACGCTGCTGCCGCCTGACGATTCGGCTTTCGGGTTCGACAATAATGCGGAGGTTTTGGGGCTTTCGCCGGTGTTGATTGAGCGGTACCTAACGGCGGCGGATCGCATCAGTGCCTTGGCGTTGGGCGATCCTGAGATTGAGCCGGGCTCCGACACGTATCGCGCTCGGCAGGATCTGTCGCAGGATCAGCACATCGAAGGACTGCCTTTCGGCACGGTGGGCGGCATGCTGGTGGAGCACACGTTTCCGTTGGATGCGGAATACGAGTTTCGCTTGAGCCTTTTCCGCAACAACCTGGAGATCATGCGCGGCATCGAGCGCACACATCAACTGGAACTTTCTATCGATGACGAACGCATCTATCTGCGCGACGTTGGCGGCGCGGACGATTTATCGAAGATGCGCAACATGACCGATGGCTCGGATGAGATCGATGCTCGGTTTCGGATTCGTGTGCCGGTGAAGGCGGGTCGACATAAAGTGGTCGCGACGTTCGTGCAGAAGCGCGGAGTCGGCACAGGCCGGCTACAGAATTTCGTTCGCAGTTCGGTGGATACGTTTGAGGCTACGGGCCGACCGCATCTGGAGACGATCACGATACTGGGTCCGTTTGGCGACTATCGCAAAAGCGCGAAACCGGTTAAGGATTTGGCGGCGCTTGAGGTGTTGGCTCGTCGGGCGTATCGACGTCCGGTGACGGATGCGGATCTTAAGCCTCTGCGTGAGTTTTACCAACGCGGTGCGGAAAAGCGCGGACCCGATGGTGGATTGCAGATGGCATTGCGGCGGATGTTAGCGAGTCCGTCATTCGTGTTTCGCGCGGAGACGAGTCCCGATAGCGCGCGTCCTGGTGCGCTCCTGCCGATTCAACCGGTGGAGCTCGCATCACGGCTTTCGTTCTTCTTGTGGTCCAGTATTCCGGACGATACTTTGGTGAACTCAGCGGTTAACGGCAGTCTGGCCAAGCCCGTTACGCAGGACGCGACTGTGCGTCGCATGTTGACCGATCCCAAGGGGCAGAGGCTCGTTACCAATTTCGCTGGGCAGTGGCTGCAACTGCGGAATCTGAAGAATGCTCGGCCGAATTCGGCGATTTTCCCGGATTTCGACGATAACCTGCGGCAGGATTTCCGGCAGGAAACTGAGATGCTGTTCGCCAGCATCCTCGCGGAGAATCGCAGCGTGTTGGATCTGCTGCGTGCCGATTACACATTTCTAAATGAGCGGTTGGCGAAGCACTACGGTGTGCCAGGGATCTACGGCAGCAACTTCCGGCGCGTGCCGGTGACGCAAGAAGAGCGCAAAGGCATCCTGGGGCATGGCAGTGTGCTGACGGTCACGTCGCATGCGGATCGCACGTCACCAGTGGTTCGCGGGAAATGGATTTTGGAGAATTTGCTGGGTGCTCCGCCGCCGCCTCCTCCGCCGGATGTTCCGACCCTGCCTGAGAATGCCGATGGCGAAATTCCGAAGACGCTGCGGGCGCGACTGGAATTGCATCGCGCGAGTCCGGTGTGTGCCAGTTGCCACAAGGTTATGGACCCGATCGGGTTTTCGTTGGATAACTTCGATGCGGTGGGCGCGTGGCGCACGCAGGAGTTTGGGACTCCGATTAACGCGAGTGGCAAGCTGGCCGATGGTACGGAAGTGAACGGCGTGGTCAGTTTGCGGAATTCGATTCTGGCTCGGCCAGAGGTTTTTGTCAGCACGGTGACCGAGAAGTTGATGATCTACGGGCTGGGCCGAGGGTTGGAGCCAGCGGATATGCCAGCGGTGCGTAAGATCGTCCGCGAATCGAGGGGCGGGAATTACAAGATACAGTCGATCATAATGGGTGTGGTCCGAAGTGTGCCGTTTCAAATGAGGAGGAAGCCGGAGTAGTTCCGGACGCTGCCATGTTTATCGCAAAGAAATCGATTTCGCGCCGCACGCTGCTGCGCGGCCTTTCGGTGGGCGTTGCGCTTCCGTTCCTGGATGCGATGGCTCCGGCGTTGACGGCTGCGACTGCTGCACCCAAGCGGCTGGGTTTCGTCTATTTCCCGAACGGCGCCATGATGGAACAGTGGATTCCAAAGGCGACGGGCGTGGGATTCGAATTCTCTCCGACACTTGCACCTCTCGAAGCGTATCGTCACCAAATGGTAGTGGTCGGCAATCTGGCGCGTGCGGGTACCACCATCGGTGATCATGCGGTGGCCGCAGCAGGCTGGCTGACTGGCGTATACGCGAAAAAGACCGAAGCCGAAGATGTGCTGGCTGGTCCGACGATCGATCAACTGGTGGCGCGTCAGATCGGCCAGGAGACGGTGTTCCCCTCGCTCGAATTCGCGACGGAGGATTTCACGGGTTATTTAGGTGGGTGCACGCCTGGGTTCAGCTGCGCGTACATGAATACTCTGTGTTGGGCTTCGCCCACGACGCCGCTGCCGATGGAGATCAACCCGCGAGTGGCGTTTGAACGGATGTTCGGACGCGCGGGATCGAGCGCGCAACGGCAGGCCAGGGCCGCGGAAGATCGCAGCATTCTGGATAGTGTTACGGCTGACGCGGCGCGTTTGAAGCTGACCTTGGATACCAAGGATAAGGCTCGCGTGGATGATTATCTGACGCACGTTCGCGAGATTGAACAGCGGATCGCGCGGGCGCAAACCAAGACTCAGGATGTGGCGATCACGATGGATGCGCCGCACGGCATACCGGAGAGCTTTGAAGAACATGCTGCGCTGATGTTTGAGCTGCAATTGGTTGCGTATCAGGCAGACATCACGCGCGTGGTGACGTACATGTTGTCGCGTGAGGCAAGTCAGCGCACCTATCCGCAGATTGACGTCGGTGAGCCGCACCACACGATTTCGCATCATGGCAACGATCCGGTCAAGAAGGCGGCGAACGCCAGGATCAACCTGTATCACATGCAGCAGTTCGCGAAGTTCATCGCGAAGATGAAGAGCACGCCGGATGGCGATGGGTCGCTGCTGGATCATTCGATGATCTTCTATGGCGGTGGTATGGGCGATAGTAATGCTCACGCCACCGATCCTCTGCCGCTTGTTGGCATTGGTGGGTTGGTGAGTTCTGGTAATCGCCATCTGCTGCAGAGTGCGAAGACGCCGGTGGCGAATCTATGGATTGGCGTGGCTGATAAGTTTGGTGTGAACGTCGATCATCTGGGCAACAGCAATGGGTGAAAAGATATGATTATTCCGGGGAGTATGGA
>JBDTUY010000097.1:0-11911 GCA_040007495.1 Acidobacteriota bacterium
TTCGCAAACGCATTCCGGCGTGGTAGCGATGGCTCAGGGACAGCCCACTAGTAGCAACCATTTAAAGGGCCGCATTTGTATGAGGGTAAAACGGCTTAGTGGTGCGCCCGGCGTGATTCGAACACACGACCTCTTGCTTCGGAGGCAAGCGCTCTATCCAGCTGAGCTACGGGCGCACAACCTCTTCATTGTAATCTAATGCCGCGTAAGGGAGCAGCGCTATTTGCCGCCCAGGCGAAGCGTCATGCCAACTGCGACCGTTAGTGGATAACCCGGCGTCGCATGAATACGCGATACGACCGGTGCTGTCGGGCTTACCCGCGATTCGCCGTAGTTCTGCGTCTCATAGTATGCGCGGTTGGTGGCGTTGTCCAGGCTGAGGTTTATTTCCATGCCGCGATGAATCTGCTTTGCAATCGACATGTCGAATAGCGTGTAGCCTGTCGCGCGAATGCTGGGATCAAAGCCATCCAACCGGTAGCTGTTAATGGAGCGCATTCGCAGCGACCCACTCCAACCGGCCCAGGATGAGACAGTGAGCGCAGCATTGCCCGTGAAGTGCGGCGCATTTGTGATGTACTCCCGGAGTTCATCCGGATTGCCCTTGTAGTAAGCATTCGACACCTTGGTCAGGCCCCCGTTGATCGATATGTGGTGCGTAATCGCCAGCGAAGCCTTGGTCTCAAAGCCGTAGGATCGGCTGGGACCTGCGAACTCGAAGGTGCCGTCATCCGGGATGTAAACCTGCTCATTAGACCGATCGATCAGGAATGCGTCGGCGCTTACTGCGAGCCGGCCCATGGAAGACGATACTCCTGTCTGATAGAAATCGGTCGTTGCCAGGCGAGGTTGGTCTGGCCGGTAGACCGCTGCTCTTGCATCCACGCTGCTAATGCCTCGTCCATAGTTAGCGTGGAATGTCACCGGGATGGCGTGGAATGGCGTATAGGCAAGTGTTCCTTTGCCCTGCCATCGTCCAGCGGCCTGGGCACCGCTCTGTGTTGGGTCAATCCGATCCAGCAGGCCGTAACGGAATTCGTCGAAGCGCAAGCCCCCGCCCAGGATCAGACGCCCCTTCAACAATGTGAGCGTTTCCTGCATGTAACCGGCCGCATTGGTTACGTGAGCATGGGCGCGTGTAGTAACGCCGATGGGGGTTCGATCTTCACGCGGATACAGTCCGACGTTGATCTGATTGTCGTGAAAGTTACTGCCGCTCACCAGCACCGCCGATATATGCCCGATCTTGTGCGGATGCAGCCACTGTACGTTCGCGCCTTCCTGCAAGCGAGAATCGTGCTGTTGGATGCCATCGCCGTGAATCGGGTCATTCAGGAAGTAGGTGAAGTTCGAGTAGAGGTCGAACAGGCTACGCCCCACGAAGCCGTCCGCTTTGAGCGATCCGCCGTCTTTCAGTTCCTTGCTGTAGTACATTGAGGCCGTGCCAAGGTTCACATGGCCACCCAGGTTGGGATCAAGATAGCCGAACCGATCGAGCTGGCCCGCGCTCACCAGATCCAGCGGGATCTGTCCGGAAGAATAGAAGTTATTCCGCCCGTAGATAAACCGGAACCCGAGTTTCTCCCGGTCGCTGATCTGCTTCGTATAGTTTGTGTTGACGTTGTCGCGCCGATAGCGGCCCGGATTCTGAAACGGTCCATCTGTGTAGGAACCCTCGTAAGCGATATAGGCATCGGTCTTCTCCACATCGGGGCTGAACGCGACGAACCCGCGCCCGCTACCGAAATTGCCGCCTTGACCGCGCAGCGTAACGCGCTGCGGCATAGTTTCACGCTGCCGGATGTGAACCACGCCGAGACCCGAAAAATCCCCATATTCAGCGCTGAAGGGTCCGTTGATAATCGAAACATCTTCGATCAATTCGGGGCTCAGAGTTTTCAACGATCCTAAATAGCCTTGCCCGTGCCCCTGCGTACCTTGATTTTGTTGAACGCCATCCACCATCACCTTCAAGCCGCCATTCACGCCGCCATGGTCCAGATTGAAGCCGAAGCGCCGGATCTCCAGCGATTTTCCGCCGCCTTCGTGTTGACCAACGTTGATGCCCGCGTTCAACTGCTGAAAGATTTGATCGTCGCGCGTGAATAAGGTGCGATTGAAAACTTCCTGATTGCGCAGGTCGGTTTCAGGCTCGACGGTCGACGCAGTGATTACGATGCTATCGTGCACGCCCGCAAGGTCCGTGAACATCAAGTTGAGTTGGGCGATCACGCCATCCTGCGCGGGTGCATCCAGCGTTACCGGCTTCAACTGCGCAAATTCCGCCGTCAGCGAATAGCTGCCAGGCGGTATCGCATCGAATTGAAAACGACCTGCCTTGTCGGTTTGTACGGACTTGGGCTTGATGGGCTGCGCCGTGCTGCGGTCTGTAAGCCGAACGGTCGCGTCCTCCACTAGATTCCCCTGCGGGTCGCGCACATCGCCTATGAAACCGGAATCTGCCCATGCGACCGTGCTGCATAGCAGCAACGCGGTCACCGAGATCACGAAAAATCTGTAACTTGAATACCGGCTTTGAGCCATATCACTACCTCGTGTACATGGAATGTGACGCGATTGCCAGGAAGTTGGCCGCCATCACCCACGAGTGCAAAAGAGAAGGTCCGAGGGGAACATGCGCTTTCGGATTCTCTCTTAACGTCGGTATAGCGATGGTAGCCAACTGTCTTGGTTGGTGCAACAACAAAGGCCTTTGTGCCTAGCGTTTCGCCGGAGTGGTCGCACTTGCCGTCGTCATGCGAGCTTCGATGGCTGCAGCATGTGCCAGCACCGTCGGGTCTTTAACGCCAATCGCAGTCGCCTTGTGAATTTCTTCCAGGGCTTGCGCGTTCTGGCCGTTCGCGAAGAGCGCCCAAGCGTGCGCGTCCAGCGTATACACGTCGTGGCGAATTGCCAGTTCGCGATCCGCCAATTCCAGCGCCTTCTTTGCATTGTGCGCGATGTCGACATAGTAAGCGATCAGCTCTCGATTGGAGTTGTCACCAATGCCGGACTCGCCCAGCGATTCTTTCTCGAAGCGTGCGAAAGCTTTTTGGGCCTCTTCCGTTTTGCCTGCATGTAGCAATGCCTCGCCCAGGCTGAACAGATTCTCAGCATGTGGTGCGTCGTTATAGCGCTGCTGCAGCAACGCAACTTCGTCGTCATAACGATGTTGCGCCTCGCGCACCCGAGCCAACGCCGCCAGAGCGTAATGATAGTTCGGGAACAATCCAAGCGCGCCGGTTGCATACATCTCGGACTGCTTCAAGTCGCCCATCAGGAACTGAAGATGCGACATCTGCGTCAATAGCCACGCGCGGTCCTCGGTTTCATTAAACGGGGCTGCATCGTAGGCTGTCTGCATCAGGTCCAGTGAGCCTGTCAGATCGCCATGCAACTCGCGCAGATAGGCAGCGCGGGTCAGGCCCGGAATATTACCAACGCGCAGGTCCAGCATCTTCTGCACGGCGTTGACGGCTTCCTTATAGTTGCCAAGCTCAGCATTGGCATCGGCCAAATACCCATACACTGTCACATCGTCGGGCGTACGCATGTTGAGTTGTGTTGCCACTTCGCGGGCAGCAGCAAACTCGTGGCGGCCTAGCAATACCCAGGTTTTCGCCTTCTGCGCTTCAAAGTCGTTCGGGGACAGTTTCAAGGAAGTCGCGATGGCTTCCTCGGCCTTTCCATAAAACGCAACATCGGAGGTCTCGCGGGCGCGGCGCGCATACGCCATCGCCAGACCGTTCCAGTAGGGAACATAGCCGGGTTGTTTTGCGATCATATCTTGCGCCTTGGCAATCGATCGCTCGGCGGGACTCAATTGAGGTTCAGCGCTATCGGCTGCTTGACCAAATAACGCGGGCGTCATCAGTAAGACTAGACTCAGGATAGAAGTGCGGCTATTCATACGCGGTTCCTTTCAAAAACAAGCTCGGCTAGATAACTTCTTGGGAAAACCGGCGACTGATGTGAACCAGCCGCCGGCCTTGCAGGCTTCTACTACTGCGTTGCGCAGATTTTCGTCAGGTTGCGATTGCATCCGGGTTGACCCGGACCTTGGTGCACGCTATCGCGACCGCTGTAAGCGTTCGAAAGGAACGGAAACGTCTGCGGCACGCGAGTAGCGGGACTGTTGACGCCGTCGCCGATCCTCGTACCGTACAGCCTGGAGTCGGCGAAAACGCCGCCGACCGCACGGGCAGCGATGTCCACTACGTCGTCGACCGGACGCCGACCATTCGGGAACCCTGCGGTATCACCTGCCAGGAAGCCCAAATGCTTCGGAAATGCGCTAGGAGGAATGCCCGTGTTGAGCCGCAACAGGTCCGCGATCGGACCAGCGTCCGATGCCTTGCAGCCTGGGCAGATCGGTGCCGCATACGTGACCAGCGGCAGCAGATCGGTCCGGGGAGCCGGAGGAACCGGAATCCCGATGGAAGCGAAAATCTTCGCCAACAGAGGGTCCAGGAAGAACGAAGCGAATTGCGAATCATTCGACGGTACGTCGATGCTGAAGGCGTCCTTAGATCCAGTGCCGATGATCAGTTCGTTGATCAAGGGATTGCCCAGGCGCTGCACCTGCGCATAGCTGGTATCGGTTGAGGGGGTGCTGCCGGCCGGTGTGCGCAACACCTGTGTGCGCAGGCGCGAAGTGGTTGCATAGCTGCCGATCACGGCATCCGCTTCCGCTGCCGTATGGATCTTGGCGTCCTTAGTCAACAATGTGATGGGAACTTCCATCACGATGGTGTTGACATTGTACCCGGCCAGACTGTTCGGGGCGATGCTGTTGAAATCGTCCAGATCCGTGCCCAGATCTAATACGCCGCCGCCCGCCGCCTGACGGAAGTTGAGGGAGTCAAAGGCCGCACCAAGGTCGATGAAGAAGGGGTCGGCTACTGTACCGGCGAAAACCCGGATGTCATTCTTCAAGCTGTACTGTGCCTGATTCTTTAGAACGTCGTAGGTGGGCATGGTGCGCGGACCCACGTTGGTCGGCATAGCGTAGAGAGTCTTGCCTCCGGTCAGGTCGTTAATGCCGCCGCCCTTGGTCAGCATGGTAATGGTGTAGCTCTGGCGCAGGTTGAGGCCTTCAGACCCTGGACCATCCAGTGCCGTGATGGGCGGGATGCCCAAAAGGTTCCCAACGAAGCCCGTGAACACACCGGGAGCGCGAATTTCAGACTTGAAGCGGAACTGAAAAGTGACATCATCCTTTCCGTCGCGATCGTTGTCGATCTTCATTTCATAAAGGATGCCCGGATCGAACGGGAAGTAGTTCGGCCCGCCGGATGGTTCCAGGAACGGATCGACGTTCATGATCAAGATGACGTGATCTGGTTTCTCTGGACTTACAAACGCGTACCAGTCAGTGATGTCGGCCTTTTGATCGAGTGCGGTGATGGGTGCTTCGCGGTGGCTTGAGGCTGGCAGGTTCGCTGGAAGCGTCCCTAACAGAACAAGACCGGCTGCGAGCACACGTGTGGCGGGGTGCCATTTCATGGGTGGTCTCCTTGGTGCAACGATTTGTCGAAGTTGGTGAACTACGAGTGTGTGGCGGAACAGCATAGTCCGCTCACATTGATCAGTACGGTATAGGAGTCCGTTCGGATGTGGATCAGTTCGAAAAATACGGTAAGGAATACGTATCAACCCTGAGGGGCCGGAAATGCACCGGGCGGCGGGCGTTGTTCAGCATTTCTTGAATATCCTAGTAGACTAATGTGCTTTACTCATCCGTTGGTCGTCATGTGGGTAATGCTATATGTTGCAATTATATAAAGCGATCTTTCTGGTGCACTTCGGACGCAACTTTGGCATCAAGGGAGGCATCTCTATTAATAGTTGACAAATCTACTTCCATAAACTAGACTTTCTCTATGGACAAAGGGCTGTATGGCGCGCCGGACCTTTTTAGACGCACCACTGGACTTGCGTTCCTATTAGCGATGGCGGCATCGATCGCGGCGGCCCAGTCAGACGACCAACGGATCAAGGAATTGGAACAAAGAGTTGAAGAACTCGACCAGCGCCTGCGAGTGTCAGACAGAAGGAAAGAGCTAGGGGACGAAAATGCAGCGACCAAAGCCAGGACCGCGCCGGTTGTGAATGCAGATGGTCCGTTCGCGATCCGATCCAATGACGGGAGCTTCTCGCTTCGCTTCGGGGCTGATCTTCAGGTAGACAACCGTACCTTTATAGGTGGCAGACCGCTGCCTTCCACCGATCAAATCTTGCTTCGCCGGGTTCGTCCGTCGCTTTCAGGGACCATCTATAAAAGCATTGACTTCTACATCCGCCCGGACTTCGGGCAGGGCAATACCGTGCTCTATGAAGCCTATGTTCAGTTCAACTATTTCCGCTGGGCGAATCTTCGCGTCGGCAAGTTCAAGCCGCCTGTTGGCTTGGAACGCTTGCAATCGGATGACGATACGAATTTCGTCGAGCGGGGACTTCCAACCCTGCTGGTTCCGAGCCGTGACATCGGCTATCAAGTCTCAGGCGATTTCTTCAAACGCAAACTTACGTACGCAGTCGGTGCGTTTAATGGAGTGCCGGACAACGGCTTAAGCGACGCGTCTCCTAGCCGTCACCGCGACTATACAGGCAGGATCTTTCTCACCCCGTTGAGCTCCGACAAACACACGCTTGGGATCGGCATCGGTGCCACCAGCGGTAACGTGGATGGCATCGCGTTACCGGCCTTCAAGTCCTTCGGACAGAACACATTCTTCACCTTCGCCTCGGGTGTGACATCGTTCGGGCACCGGACGCGGCTCGCTCCGCAGGCTTATTACTACTATGGGCCGGCTGGAATCGTCGCTGAGTACACGGTCTCTGAGGAAGGATTCCAGAAGGGCAGTGTTCGTAGAGACATCGCGTTCCGCTCTTGGCAGGTGCAGGCCAGCTACTTGTTGACTGGAGAGAGGAAAGCATTCGGAACCCTGTCTCCCAGGAAGCCCTTCGATCCCAAGAACCATACCTGGGGTGCTTTCGAACTGGCCATTCGCATGTCCGACTTCAGCGCCGACCCCGGAATTTATAACTACGGTTTCGCGACCACGGCCACCACGCCAAGTCACGCTCATGAATGGGTGGGCGGCGTCAGTTGGTATCTGAACCGTATGACACGTGTGACGCTCGATTACGCGAATACGAATTTTGGCGGCGGCGCAGTGGCTTCGGCAGGCGGCAATCGCCCAACCGAACGGGCTTTGATCCACCGCTTCCAGGTCAACTTCTAATTCATAAATAGCGAGAGACCACCCATGAAAACCCTCCTTCTCTACACCGCCCTGACTGCCACGCTTCTTGAGGCGGCAGGACCCGTCAAATTGCTCAACGTTTCCTACGATCCGACGCGTGAGTTCTATCAAAACTACAACGCCGCATTCACTAAGTATTGGAAGACTAAGACTGGTACGGCCGTACAGATCGCCCAATCACACGGCGGTTCAGGCTCGCAGGCTCGCGCGGTGATCGACGGATTGCAGGCGGATGTCGTGACCTTGGCACTCGCCTACGACATTGATGTGTTGTCGTCGAAAGGTCGCCTGATCCCAACTGACTGGCAGACTCGTCTTGCGAACAACAGCACTCCTTACACGTCGACCATCGTGTTCCTTGTGCGTAAAGGCAATCCAAAAAAGATCAAGGATTGGGACGATCTCACCAAGCCGGGCGTCGGCGTCATTACGCCGAATCCAAAGACGTCAGGTGGCGCTCGTTGGAGCTATCTTGCGGCTTGGGGCTACGCGCTCAAGAAGAATAGCAACGATCCGGCCAAGGCTCGCGAGTTTGTGACCAAGCTTTACAAGAACGTTCCCGTGCTCGACTCAGGTGCGCGTGGTTCCACAACCACCTTCGTGCAGCGCGGCATTGGCGACGTGTTGCTCTCGTGGGAAAACGAAGCCTATCTGGCGCTGAACGAATTGGGCAAGGATAAGTTTGAAGTGATCGCGCCATCTATCAGCATCCTCGCGGAACCGCCGGTGACCGTGGTCGACAAAGTGGCCGCCAAGCACGGAACCGCCGATGTCGCGAAGGCCTATCTCGAATATCTCTATTCGGACGAAGGTCAGGAGATTGCGGCGCAGAGCTTCTACCGTCCGCGCTCGGAAAAGATCGCGGCGAAGTATGCGAAGCAGTTCCCCAAGATTGAACTGTTCACCATCGATCTATTCGGCGGCTGGCAGAAGGTACAGCAAATGCATTTTAATGACGGTGGGATCTTCGATCAGATCTATACCCCTGGCAAATGAGCGCCTTCAAGCAGCGCAGCATCCTGCCTGGCTTTTGGCCGGCGTTTAGCTACACCGTTCTGTATCTGACGCTGATCGTCCTCGTGCCAATCAGCGCCGTATTTCTGCGCGCCGCTACCGGAGGCTGGGAATATTTTGCGGAGACGCTGACGTCGCCTTTGGTGCTCGCGGCCTTCCGCGTGAGTTTACTAACATCGCTTATCGCCGCTATTTTTAGCGTCGTGGTCGGATTCCTGGTGGCCTGGATCCTGGTGCGCTACGATTTTCCGGGCAAGACATTGGTGGATGCCTTGGTCGATCTTCCCTTCGCCTTGCCCACCGCAGTGGCCGGCATCGCTCTGACCTCGCTATACGCCGAGAACGGTTGGATCGGACACCTGTTCGTGCCGTTTGGCATCAAGATCGCCTTCACGCAGATCGGCATCGTCATAGCCCTCATCTTTATCGGCCTTCCATTTGTCGTGCGCAGCGTTCAACCTGTAATAGCCGATGCCGAGCAGGAACTGGAAGAAGCGGCAGCCAGCCTGGGCGCGACGCGATGGCAGACTTTCCTCCGTGTGATCTTTCCTCTGCTGCGCCCCGCATTATTGACAGGCTTCGCACTCGCCTTTGCTCGTGGGCTGGGCGAATACGGGTCCGTCATCTTTATCTCAGGCAACATGCCGATGCGAACACAGATCGTCCCTCTGCTGATCGTTTCCAAGCTCGAACAATACGACTACACGGGTGCCACGGCGATCGCATCCGCTATGTTGCTGACTTCCCTCGTGATGCTGCTGGCCATCAATATCTTGGAACGGCGCAGCCGCAGGTTTGCGGATAGGGAGCGGGTCTAGATCATGGCCAATGCAGCCGCGCAGTTAGCCAAGCCGAGATCGCTGGCTAGAAGAGATCCAGCCATAGTCCAAGTGACTCTCACGGTATTGGCACTCCTGTCTCTCGCAGTTGTGATCCTCCTCCCCTTGTTGGCGGTGTTCATTCAGGCCTTTGAAAAGGGCTGGAGCGCTTACCTGGACGCGATTCGCGATCCTTACACGCGGTCCGCGATCTGGTTATCGCTTAGCACAGTCGGCGTCTCCGTCCCCTTGAATCTGGTCTTTGGTGTTGCCGCCGCTTGGGCGATCACCAAGTTCAATTTCATCGGCAAACACGTTCTTGTGACCCTGATCGATATTCCGTTCGGCGTCTCACCGGTAGTTTCCGGCTTGATCTATGTCTTGGTGTTTGGTGCGCAGGGCTGGTTCGGCGAGTGGCTTGGCGATCACGATATCCGCATCATCTTCGCGGTTCCCGGCATCATTCTAGCCACCACATTCGTAACGTTCCCCTTCGTGGCGCGCGAACTCATTCCACTGATGCAGTCGCAAGGCACCGACGAAGAAGAGGCTGCGTTGGTGCTGGGCGCAAGCGGTTGGCAGATGTTCTGGCGGATCACTCTGCCCAACGTCAAATGGGGACTGCTCTACGGCCTCGTGCTCTGTTTGGCGCGCGCCTTAGGTGAATTTGGGGCGGTTTCCGTCGTATCCGGCCATATCCGCAGTGAGACGAACACCTTGCCACTGCACGTCGAAATTCTTTACAACGAGTACAACTATTCTGGCGCCTTTGCCGTTGCCACACTGCTGAGCGTGATCGCTGTCATCGCACTGGTGCTCAAGAAAATACTGGAGTGGAAGACCGACGAAGAGGCACGATGAGCATTCAAGTCGAACATATTTCCAAGCGGTTCGGAACCTTCGTCGCGCTAGAAAACGTAAACCTGCGGATTGAGACCGGCGAACTAGTGGCGCTGCTAGGTCCGTCCGGAGGCGGCAAGACCACTCTGCTGCGAATTATTGCGGGGTTGGAATTGCCGGACTGTGGAGCCATCCGTTTGCACGACGAAGACGCGACCAGTTCTTCGGTGCGGGAGCGCCACGTGGGATTTGTGTTTCAGCACTACGCCTTGTTCCGGCACATGACCGTGCACCAAAACATCGCATTCGGTCTTGAGGTGCGCTCCAAGGAGACTCGGCCTTCGAAAGCAGAAATCAACGATCGAGTGAAGAAACTCCTTCAACTCATCCAACTGGACTATGTTGGCGACCGTTATCCGAGCCAGCTCTCGGGCGGTCAGCGGCAGCGTGTCGCGTTGGCTCGCGCGCTGGCAGTGGAACCCAAGGTCTTGCTGTTGGACGAACCCTTTGGTGCCCTCGACGCAAAGGTCCGCCGCGAACTGCGCGCATGGCTTCGCCGCCTGCATGATGAACTTCATATCGCGAGTGTCTTCGTGACCCATGACCAAGAGGAAGCACTGGAAGTTTCCGATAGGGTCGCGATCCTGAATCACGGGCGTGTGGAACAAGTGGGCACACCGTCGGAAGTTCGGCGCAACCCTGTCAACGAATTCGTCCGAGACTTCCTGTCAAATGAGGCGTTATCCATCCGGGAGTCCAGCCGCTAATCGCAACCCACTTTTTCGGCCGCATGTGAGAAACTTGGTCTTCGCACCCATGCGGCAGCTATCGAAGAGGACCCAGTACAGTTTGCGCGCGCTCTATGCGCTAGCTCGTGAATACGGGCATGGACCCGTATTAATCAGCAAACTTTCGGAAGAAGAAGTGATCCCCAGAAAGTTTCTGGAGCAGATTCTGCTTGCGCTCCGGAATCTGGGCTTGGTCGCCAGCAAGAAGGGCAAAGGCGGCGGCTATATGCTGCTGCACCCGCCCGATCAGATCACGCTTGCCAGCGTTATTCGTATGATGGAAGGTCCGCTTGCTCCGCTACCCTGCGCGAGTGAGACTCGCTTCCGCAAGTGCGATGAATGCGTAGATATCGAAACTTGCGGCACCCGTATCGTGATGAAGGAAGTCCGCGACGCGACCGCCAAAATTCTGGAACGCACGACCATCGGCAGTATCTGCCGTCAAGTAGCGGAAGCCCGCCAAAAGCAAGTGGCGGATGCCTGCCAAAAGAATGACGGACTCGTCCACTTCGAGACTTAAGTCGAATGAGTATTTCCTATTTCGTCGGTGCCGCCGCATCCAGCGGATTCAGTCCGCGATTATAGGCGGGGTCCATTGCTGCGAAATCCGTGCGGTAGCTGACAGAGTTCGCGGTCGGGAAACTCGCAGGCACCTTCTGCGTCACTTTGCCGGTCGCGGCCCACTCGGTGCCACGCTGGAAAGTGACCACGAAATCGACCGAGCTTAGCGCGTTGATGTCGTGCCCCAACGTGGTGTGAAACACGCGCCCCTGGCCGTAGGTGAGTACCATCAGCATCGGCTCATCGTGGCCTGTACCTCTATTGGCCGGATCGGAAAATGCCGTCGCGAGCACTGTCATGTTCTTGCCCGGACCGCGCATCTTCGAATAGAGTTCATCCCCTTGATGCATCCACAGTTTGGGAAGACCGTTCGTAATCGGATGGTCTGTGCGCACTGCAATCTGAAATGGAGTGCGCTGGCCGTGGTTACCGGCATTGCCCGGAGTGTTGTCCGAAGTGAGCTTGCCATCCTTATAAAACCAGTACGGGCCATCCTTCTCTGTGCGGCCGCGCCAGCCGCCGATACCGATCATTTCGTTAAACGCGGGCCACTTGCCGAACGCGTTGTCTGAGGCATGCACAGCGACGAGGCGGAGCAGGTCGGCGATTGCAGCGAGCTCCT
>JBDTUY010000098.1:0-11880 GCA_040007495.1 Acidobacteriota bacterium
GGCGCCCAGTGGACCTTCCTCTCCGACCCCGAAAGAACGGTTCAAAAGGACCTCGACATCGCGGAGTATACCGACCCGGAGCACAATCCGATGATTCCGCACACACTTGTGCTCAAGCCGGGTCTCATCGTTCACAGCATCTATAACGGCTATTGGTTTTGGGGCCGGCCGTCGGTAATCGACCTCTGGCGCGATCTGCGCGCCGCGACGAGCGAGATTCGCCCCGACTGGGATCTCAGCACTCCTGGGCTTCGCGAGGCTTGGAACGCGGGCGACTTCTCGGCCTTCCATGGTTGGAATAAAGGTGTAAAAAAGATTGATCATGGGTAGTGCCCAGACCGCTCATTACCGCAACTACGTAAGGCTCGCGAGCGTAAGGGCATACCACTGTCGCGGGTCCGTCCATGTGTGCTCGATCGCAAAGCCCGCATCATCCAACAAGGCGTCGAGCGTTTTCCGGGTGAATTTATAACTGCTCTCAGTATGGATGGTTTCAAACGCCGCGAATTGAAGGCGAACTTGCGCGGCCGGGATATCCACACATTGATCGCGCGTACTTTCCAAATGCATTTCCATCCGTGACTCGACACCATTCCAGCGCGCCTGGTGCCGGAAGCATCCGGTATCGAAGTTCGCGTCCAATTCTCGATTGAGGCGATGCAGAATGTTCAAATTGAACGCCGCGGTGACGCCATCTTTGTCGTCATACGCCCGCACGAGGGTCGCTTCGTCCTTCACCATGTCAGTACCTAAGAGGAGCGCATCGCCGGCGCGGAGCTCAGACCTCAGATTGCGAAGAATGCTGCGAGCCTCTTCCGGCGAGAAGTTGCCGATGCTCGAACCGATGTACATCGCGAGCGTGGTCCCCGCGAACCGTTCCAGCTTCGGCGGGTGAGTGACGTAGTTCGCCACCATCGGCTGTATTTCCACATCCGGCAAAAGACTACCGATGCTGTCGCACGCCGCGTCGAGTGCATCTGACGAGACATCAATCGGACAGTAAACTACTTCGTTTCGCAAGCGTGTCGCGGCCTCCAGCAGAACACCGGTCTTGGCGGCTGTTCCCGCTCCCAACTCCAGCACGCGCAAAGGCCGAGAATCATCAGAACCAGTCGCCGTGACAATCGCTTCGGCATAATTCGCCAGGATGTCGCGCTCCACTCGAGCGGGATAGTACTCCGGCACAGTTGTGATGCACTCGAAGAGACGTGAACCCTCGCAATCGTAGAGCATCCACGGAACCAGGGATCGCGGCTGTTGCAGCAGCCCTCTCCAAACCTCATCGATTAGCGCCTTCCGCGTGTCCAGAGGCGTGAGGCGTTTCGCTTCGAAAGCCTGATACTCGGTCGTCATACTCATATTCGAAAGTCCTTTTTGAGAGTCCTTAAGCGGCCAAACGTATTCCCGTGAATTGCCACCGCGTCGCCGGCTGAAAGAAATTGCGGTACGTCGCGCGTAAGTGACTCGCGGGCGTGACGCAGGATCCTCCGCGTAGAATCATCTGGCCTGACATAAACTTGCCGTTGTATTCGCCCAGGACGCCAGGTAGGGGCTTGTAACCCGGATAACCTGTGTAGGGGCTCGCTGTCCACTCCCATGAATCCCCGAAGAGTTGCTCAAGGCCCTCGCCGGACGCGACTGCGGGATGGAGCCTGCCGGTTTCAAGCAGGTTCCCGTGAATCGAACTCCCATTCGCGGCAAGTTCCCATTCCGCTTCGCTCGGAAGGCGACAACCTTTCCAGCGTGCGAACGCATCAGCCTCAAAAAAGCTCACGTGGCAGACGGGTGTATTCAGCAAGTTGGAGAGCGCATGCCAACCTCGAAGAGTGAACATGCGCCAGCCACTGCTGTCCGCGGCATCACGCTCCCAATACAGTGGCGCCTGCCACCCCTGTTTCCTCACCGTTTCCCATCCCGCGGACAGCCAAAACTCGTGTCGCGCGTATCCGCCGTCGGATATGAACTCGAGATACTCACGGCACGTGACGCTGCGGTTTGCGATCGCAAAGGCTTCCAGGTAGACCTTGTGGCGCGGAGTTTCGTTATCGAAGCAAAAATCGAGGCAGTTTGTCGAATCTATCGGATAACCAGTTTCGGTCATACCATCATGGAAGCGATGCCAGATGAAATACGACGGTAATACCTCACGGCCTCCCGTCAGAGGCGTGGCGTCGTATGCCGGACGAAGTGGATTCGAGAACAACGCATGCTTCATATCGGTCAGCATTAATTCCTGGTGTTGCTGCTCGTGATTGAGACCCAAAATGACGCGTCGCACCGCGTCGTCATGAATGTCACCTGCGAAGAACTTCTCCATCGCCTCGTCCACATGTCCGCGAAAGGCGAGCACCTCAGCGAGCGACGGACGCGAAAACGAAGCGCGCAGGTGCTTCTCCGGGGCCTCCTCTCCGAGTGAGTTGTAATAGCTATTGAACAGCCAGTGAAACTCGTCGCGAAAAGGTTTGTAATCCGCAAGAAAAGGACGCAGCACAAACGTCTCGAAAAACCAGGTTGTATGCGCCTGATGCCACTTCATCGGACTCGCCTCCGGACAGGATTGCACCATCTGGTCCTCAGCGGAGGCTCGTTCTGCGAGCGAGCGGGTCACCGATCGCACGGCTCTATATCGGATGCCAAGACACCCATTCGTTTGCTTCGGGTCCGCGGCGTCCGATGACGGCGCGGCGGGGTGTGATGTTCTTTGCGCAGTCACAGCGATTGAAGGTGCATTTGAAGAACCAGCGCGCAGTCATCTTGCGGAGGAGACGATGTCCTGTAAATTAAATGGTTTGCGATCCGTCGGAGGACTGACCCATCGCGCGAAACACCGGGAAAGCCATCGGCCTGACACCGATAGCCGACTATTGACAGAGATGAACCGCAGCCGAATGTGCTCACGTCCGTAAGCCGGCGGTTACAGATCGATCTCGACAGCGCCAGACGGTGTCGAACAACAGATCAGCAAGTTGCCGGCGGCCGGCGGCTGCAGCGGATCGGGCTCATAGTGGACCGTCCCTCCGATCAATGCGCACTCGCAGGTATGGCAGACCCCTGTGCGGCACGACCACTGAACCGGGACGTCGCAAGCTTCGGCGAGTTCCAGCAAGCTGGCGAAGCGTGAATCCCACGGAACCGTAAGTCCGCTTCGAGTAAATGAAATCTGTGGCCCTCTCCCGGGTACTCCCGCAGGAGGGTGAACCGGCGAGTGGGACGATGGCGCGATTCCTGGTGTGATCGAGGCTTCCGGCCCAAACACCTCCCGGAAAATTCGCGTGGAATCCGCACCCCATGTCTCCAAGCCCTGGGTCAGTTGTTTAAGGAATGATGGTGGGCCGCACAGGTAGAAGTCCGCATCGCGGGTTACAGCGAGCCGATCGAGCAGCTGCGTGTCCACGTGTCCAGCCGAGTCGTAATCTACACCGGGTTTATCCTCCGGATCGGGCTTACTGTAGACAATATGACTTCGGCCGTTCACCAGCGTTTGCATGAGTCCATGTGACTCTTTTGCAAACGGGTGCTCTGCCCGGTCACGCGCTCCGTAGATCCACCAGACCGAACGACGTGACGCGGTCGAAGAGAGTGAGTGCAGCATGGCGAGTAAGGGGGTTGCCCCGATACCGGCACTGAGCAAGACGACTGGTGCATCGCCGGACCTCAGCGTAAAACCGCCCCTCGGCGCGCTCACCTCCAAACTATCGCCCGCCTGGGCGTGATCGCAAAGATATGAGCTGACAACCCCGTTCGTCTCTCGTTTGACGCTTATCCGATAAGTGCTGGCGCCGGGGATGCCCGACATCGAGTAATTCCGGAGCAGCATTGGGCCGTTGGGTGTTGTGCGCAACCGCAAAACGAGAAACTGTCCTGGTAGAGCCGCAGGCGGAGGTGCCCCATCCGTTTGTTCGAGGGACAACGAGACCACATTGTCAGTCTCTCGGTCTAATCGGGCGACGCGTAACGGTCGAAACCCCGGCCAGGCTGGTGCCGGTCCGCCTGAGGACTTGAGCCCGGGATTCCCTGCATCCGAACTCTTTTGCTGTGCGATTGCCTTTAGAGACGTTTTCCATCCCTGGCTGAGCGCCGGGATTCGCAGCGAGCGTTCGAGTCGGTCACGGGAGGGGTTTGGCAAATACAGCAGCGCATCAATGTCTGCGACAGTGATGCGTTCGGGGCCATCCGCGATCTTCACGATTTCATCGCCAGCGCCCACTTCACCTTCCTCCAGCACGCGAAAGTAGAAGCCGGGCCGATGATGTGAAACGAGCAAAGCAGCCATTGCCGGCTCTGCCATCCTGATACCCACTCTGTAGCATGTGACGCGCGGCTGGGTGACCTCCAAGAGCGCGCTTCCAATGCGGTATCGATCGCCGATCGAAACCTCATCATCGGGTAATCCGTCCACTGTGAAGTTTTCACCAAACTGCCCGAATGAAAAATCCTTGCGTCCGAGTTGAGCCTCCCAGTAGCGATAAGCCTCCGCTTGATACACCATCACCGCACGGTGTTCGCCTCCGTGCCCGGCGAGATCCCCTTGTCCATCGCCCTCCACATTTAGGCGACGGACTGCAATCCTGCCCTGCACTGGCTGCTTCCAAATCGCGGTATGGACTTTCTCGCCCTTCCATGCCACGTCACGAGGAAGCCCAACATTTATTGACAGAAGCCGTCCCATTAGATCCTCCCTGGCCCACCTAGCTCAATTCGTTGGCAGATCTGATTCCACGCGTTCCGCGTGTAATATCTCAAAGATACGCGGAACATGCGCGGGAGGTGACGGGAGTCGGTGTCGGGGCATTGACTAAGGAGTCACCCCACAGCTTCCCGGGCACTCGGATCGCGTCGACCCGCCGAGTCGGCCCGCGAACAATTGCGTGCTACGGTCCTGACTCAGTCTTTCGTTTCTATATCTTCGCCGCGGTGCGCGACTTGCCTTCCCATCTGTGGGTGGCCGCTGAAAAGTGCTCGCGGTTGACCGTACCGAAACAAAGGAGAAAGAACATGAAAATTTCGACGTCTTCATCATGTGATGCGCCGCTATAACGGCCCCGGTGGCGCTCAGTGAAGGCGGGACTCCCAGTCGCGCGGCACCTTGCCTGCGGGTCCGGGCGCAGGCTGGCTTTCTGGCCGCCACCGCGGCTCCGCAAGTTTCTTGCCGCGGATCATTTTGCCGTTCCGATAGTCGTAAAACCAGGTCTCTCCAGGCTCGAAGCTCGCCGCGATCGGATGTCCAGTAACATGGAAATGCTTTGAGGCATGTTGACTTGGTGAGCTGTCGCAACAGCCGACGTGCCCACATTCGGCGCAACGCCGCAAGTGTAGCCACCATCCGCCCGCCGCAAGGCATTCGACGCAGCCCTCGCCGCTCGGCGGCAAATCCGGATTAATTCCTTGATGCTCAGTTTTCATGGTCGTTTCCCTTCGACGCGCCTCAGCAGCAGCAATATCTTGCCTGCACTACCCTTCGCGAACGCGGCCTGCATCACATGGTTCGTACCCGTTTTCGGGAGTAAAGCAAATCACGAGAACGATCAGCACTGCTGCTTCGCAACGTTTAAAAGCAGCTTACCGAAGCTGGCGAGATACAAGCGCTCGCGGCAGTGCCAACCGCTCTCTGGAATCCATTGCACCCGCCGTTCCAAGCATCCGCGCGGTCGATACGAAGTGGCAAACTTGGCGATTTCCTCTACTCACCATGCCATTGCCTCTCGAGCACGTAGCGACCTGGAAAGAGAACTGAAGAGAAGCCGGGCTTCCATGTCGGCCCCCCGAGTCGATATTCCGACTCCGCTCCACGATTGCCGATTGCAGACTCTGTCGATCTCAAGAACTCAGCGATGGTCTCAGAATTGCTTTACCAGCCTTGGCGGTCGCGGCAAGATGCACTCAAAACCGTCCCGGAAAGGATCTGACATGCATGCAATTCGAATAGACGATTCCGATCAGTTCTGTGTCTTGATGGATGATGGAGCAGCACGACCGAAGCCGGCGTTGGTGAGGTGTTGATTCGGGTGGCTGCCGCTGGAATCATGCTCACCCAGCTTTCCTGGTATGCGACTAGCCACAAAAACACGGGCGAGCCCCGAGTCGGCGCAATTCCCGGTCATGAGTTCCCTGGCCTGGTTACCGAAGTAGGTGAAGGAGTCGGACAGCTTGCCGTGGGTCACGCGGTGCTTGGAATGAATGACTGATATTCGGGTGGCGCCATGGCGGAGTATTGTACGTCGCCGTATTTTGCGATCGCTCCGAACCCGAGCAGCCTTAGCTTGACCCAGGCAGCCTCCGTCCCGATCAGCGCACTCACGGCAAGAATAGCCCGATCTGGGAAGAAGCTATTCACTGCATCCTGCTCGTCCGAAAACATCTGGAATGCGGTGTCCAACTCAGCCCGAACGATTAGCTTGAGGTGAACGTGCTTAAGATTTAGAAGCTTCAGTTCTCCGCCAGCCTCCCGAAGTTTCGCAGAGCAATAGATCAAGGCCCCCAACCCGTCTTCGTCAATCTCCACCACTCGTGCGCAATTCAGGATGACGCTCACAGTTCCGGCGCTCGCGAGCGCAATAATGGTCTCCCGCAGTGTCGCCTCCGACGGACCGATGACCAGATAACCTCGCAAGTCCAGAATCGGCATTCCTTCCTTGATACGTTGATGAATTTCGAGATCCATGACTCTTGTCCCAATTCCCCCCGCAAGGCCCTCCGTCGAAATGTCAGGAGGCCACGTTCTGCAGTTGTTGGATCGCGCCGAGTTGCGTGAATAGGGCGAGAAGATCAGCCAAATTACGCGTCTCTGTGATTTTTCCGTCGCGGAGCCGATAAACACTGACTCCCTGAACCTCTATTTTCTTTTGTGTCGGTGAAAGCCCCGCATATTGCCCGGTGTGAGTCCCATGCATTGTCCAGCGAGCGACGACGCGATCGTCGGAACCGAACATTTCATCGATATCGAAGCCGACATCGTCAAATCCGCTGGCAATGGCCTGATAGTCGCTCTTGGCCCCTTGAACGCCTCGGCCGGGTGGCTGGTGACCGTAATCGACATAGTCGCTGGAAATGATTTCATTCAGGATCGCCTCCTGCTTTTTGTTGTAAGCATCATAAAAACGCTGAACCACCTTGAGATTCATGTTTGACTGTTCCATAGCCCTTAACCTCCATTCGACGTGCGCCACTTCAGCGCAAAAATGATGGAGCAGGAATGGTGCCAACCCGTAGGCAGTTCGGAAACGTGTTCTTTTCTTACGAAAAACCCCGCTTCCCAGTTCGAGGCCCGCTGGGAGGTGAGCCCTCGATGTCGGACGGCTGTCTTTCGACGACGACCGATGCACTGAGGATTTACCGACCGACCTGCTCGTTCCGCACTTGGCGAATCAACGTGGGCATTTCAACAACAGTTCGATGGTGGCTTCCGTCAGGCCCTTATCCGCGCGGTAAGAGCATTCTTTGCCGGGAGAACCTGGCCTCGCGGGCGTAAGAAGGCGATCTTCGGCGCGCTGACGCTCTATCTCTATTTCATCAACTTGTTTCTTAGCTTGCTGCGGCTGACCGGACAAAGACGATGAATTTCAATGCATCACGACTGCCGACCGGTGATTACTTATCCGGCAACGTGACGGATGCCGCGTGCCACTAGGACGTTCTAATTTTCGTGAGAGCCGAGCCTTTGTGCATCGCCAAGTGGTCGGTCTTGTCACTCTGAATCAGATATTGAGGATCTTCTTTCGAGGCGTGGACCTTGTATCCTTTGAATAAGATCTCGGAAGTGATTTTCTTTTGGATGGTTCCCGTAACAAGGCCTGCCTCCGAGTTCCAGCGCACATAATCGCCGATTTTGAATTGGCGGTTCATTCGCAAGGCCTCCAAATAACGACAGACTAAGAACCCGACTCTGAACACTTGCGGATCTCCACTTCGCGTCCATCCATGTAGCATTTCCGGTCGGCGCGCAGCGCTATGGTCTGCGTCGGTGCTAAATGGCCATGATGCTGGGGGTTAATCTCCAGCCAGCAGAAGATGTAGTCATTCGCTTCCGGGCTCAAGCCCTCCTCCCGATTCGACAGAAAACGGCTGACCGTCGCTCTCACCGGCTGCCCTGGAGCATTGATGAACACAATCTCGACCTGATCGCCCGGTTCTAAATCTGCCATTCCCGATTCCTCTCGATCATCCTGTTTGCCTTTTTTGGCGGGCGCACCATCGTCCAGCCGCCGTTCCTTTTCTTAATTGCCAGAATCGCGAATCAGGAAGGTTTCTGTGACGGCGACAGCGCAACTGCGGCTTCGCTGGTGAGCACTCTGAAAACGAACGTTTCCTGAAGATACAGTTGCACCGCGGAATCTGTATGGCTCAGATATCCGATCGATATATCCTGTCCGATGCTGAGCTGAAAATCGCCCCCTCGCGTGGTTACGACGTACGCGCCTTCAATCGCGGGCGCCCAAATCAGGTTGCCGTCCACGATGCGCTTCACGTGCTCCAGCACGGGATATCCGTGATCGCGGGTTTCGGCGAGCGCCGTATATTCGCTTGCCCCCAGCAAAACTGAGTAAGGCCCGTTGACGCCCATCAGCCGCAACTGGCTCAGCGCGTGTGCCACCGCATCCGGGTAGTCCCGCACATCCGCAGGCAGCGTTTCGATGGGATTGCTGGTGCATTCCCGAATACCCCGGACGTCCGCATCCGCGTATCCGTTGAAGATGGCCCGGTCTTCCGCAAAGGCCATCTTCTTCGCGGCGTCTTTCGCGGGCTGCCAGTCGGAGTCTTCAGAACCGCGCTCCACATCGTCGATCGACTGACGCGACAGTTCAAACGGAACTCGCAGTTCCACCAGTGGCTTCACCTCGCGCTGTCTGGCGAGGATTCCTTCCGCGGGAGCAGTGATCGGCTTCAAGTGCCCGGTCCCGACTCCCGGCAGAGCGATTCCTCCCGGGGAAGGAACATCCACCACGCGTCGCCCGGCCAGATACCGCTTCAGCGTTCTCGCCGTCTCTTCCTCAATCTCAGCCCATGCAGCATCAGAAATGGGCGCCAGTTCGCGGTGGAGGTTATTCATCCTTCTCTCCCTTCAGAGATCCTATCTTCAATGATGTATCGCGCACTGCGGCGGGCGCGGATAAAGGCGCGGGCAGGGGCGCGTCGGTGGCTGGCGCCTCTGCACTTCCTGTTACGACCGGCGCGCTGGCAGTGATGTTGTCGAGAAATGACGCCGCCGGCACGAAGAACAAGCAGCCCGTCGCGGGGCGGCTGAAGTCCAGGATTCGGTCGTAGTTGCCGGGCGGACGGCCGACGAACATGTTCTCCAGCATGAGCTCGGTGATCCGCGGCGTTCGGCTATAGCCGATAAAATAAGTTCCGAATTCGCCGTGCCCCGGACGCCCGAACGGCATGTTGTCCCGCAGGATCTGGAACTGGCGTCCGTTATCCTCGATATTGGTGAGCGCGTTGTGCGCGTAGGCTGGCTTGTCCGCGTCGCTCAGTTCCACGTCCGAGAGCTTGCGGCGGCCGATGATCCGTTCCTGCATCTCGACCGGAAGCGCGTTCCACGCCTTCATGTCGTGAAGGTACTTCTGCACGATGACGTAGCTCCCGCCAGCAAACGCCGGGTCCTCGCTCCCGATGATCGCCACCTCGCGCGCCGCATCTCCCCGCGGATTCTCCGTCCCGTCGACGAAGCCCATGACATCGCGATCGTCGAAATAACGGAAGCCGTGCACCTCGTCTGCCACGGAAACCACGCCCCCAATGCTCTCCATGATCTGCATCGCCAATTCGAAGCACAGGTCCATGCGTTTGGCTCGAATGTGAAAGAGAATGTCGCCTGGTGTGGAGACGGCATGGCGTCCCCCCGAGCGAATCTCGCGAAACGCATGAAGCTCGGCGGGACGAGGCGCTCCGAAGAGCTTATCCCAGGCATCGGACCCGAATCCAGCGACGCACGTGAGACCGCCCTCGACGTCACGAAACTCCACCGCGCGAATCAGCCCCGAGAGGCCCGCAAAAAAGCCGCGTAAATCCGCGTAAGCATCTTCGCCTTGGCGGATGCACACCACCAGAAAAATCGCCGCCCGCGTAAGCGGACTCACCACGTCTTGCGGGAGAACGGACGTATTGAGCTCGCTGGGCGTGTCCATATCTTCTATCTCGATCTGCGATGGCTTTCGTTGAGTATCGCATTATCACTAGAATCGCTGCGCTTACCGGCCCCGTGCTGAGCCGCTACTTCTTACCGGAGTGCGGCAGTTCCCGCCAACTCGATTCACCCATTTCCACTTTGAACTTCGACGCCGCGAGTTTGATACGCTTCCATGCTTCACCCCGCTCTTCGTCGGTTACCCCTTCTACTTGGTCAAAACGGCTGATTGCGTTGCGGACATGGGCGGCGTCGTGGATCGGCTCTTTACGCTGCTTCGGGAACGCGAAGTCGCCGACACTCATCTTGTCTCGATCATTTTCATCCATTTTGCTCTTGCGGTCCTTTCGTCCCTCATGATCCGTCTGCACGTCGGCCGGCACAGATCAGCCTTTAGCTCCCGGAAACTGCACAGCCAAGGTCTCGGCATTTCGAATCGCGAACCATATACTGCTTAAAACTTATAGTCTGCCCAGATTGCGGCATAACTAACGTCCCGCCGCGGCGGCGCACCTTGAGTCAAAAAAGGACCAACGATAAAAGGAGTGTAGGCCGCATTCAGGCTGAGGTGCCGATCAGTTTGCCAGTAGACACCCACCGAAGGCTGATATAACGCTCCCGATTTGCGAGGCCCGAGCGCAGTAAGTTGACACCCAGCCCGTAGACGCCATCTTGCAGGCTCGTCCGCCAGAACGCATCATAATCGGCAACCAGCAGAACGGTGTGGTGAGGTGAAGCCTCACGGAAGTGCCGACTCGCATCAAGTTGGATGGCCCATTTAGGTTAACGACTCCCTCCCCGAAATACGCGCCACTCGGGAAAAGAGGATTATAGGTCCCTAGAGAGCCCGAATTAGGATTGCGATCGCCGCTAAAGAGCGACACTTTGATTTTCAATTCCGGCTTGAGCCGAACAGAGCGAAGGTTGTAGCCGCTATCGGATGCGATGCCCCAAGCTCGTATATTCGCAGTCCCGAAACTCCCCACCTGAAGACCTGCAATCACGTTGTAGTCCAACCCTCCTCGCGTACCCCAGAATCTTGTTCCCAACGTGTGGCGGATTCCTGCGCGGTTCCTCGGTTGAATGTGGCACTGTTGTTATCAATGCCGAGGTAATATACGTCGATGTTCCCGCCATGGGTGATCGGCAGGGGCCTGACGCCGTAGGCCCCCCCAGAACATCGTGCCGTGGTTCGGAGGGTCGTTGAATAAGTTCGAATAGTTTATAACCGGCCTCGTCGCGAAGCTATCCACGTGCCAGGAACCAGCCGTGAGTATCAGGTCCACGCCGTCGAATGCCTGCCGCACGTTTGGTCCTTCTCTCACGTCCACAAGGCCTCCTGAACCGAACTCGAACTCCTGACGGCCGGCCCGGAAAGTCAACGAAGTGCGATGAGATTCAAACGCTTTGAAATCAACAAAGGCCTGCTCGACCCATAGCTTGGCTTCATCCGTAAACGGCCGCGGGCCTCCGTTCCTCCCACCACCAAGTCGCTCGTCAATTGTCCGAAGAACCGAAGCCGATCGCTCACATGCCAATCGCTGAGTAGCGAGACGCGTTGCAGGAGGTAACCATTCCCATCCTGCGGTCCCGCTCCCCAGCTCGCGTTGTGAAATCCTTCGTAACCATTGCCGTATCTCACCCCCCATCGTCAGATACCGATCGGCTGTGCTTGGATTGAGGGGGATGAACTTCACGGGTCCCGTGATTTCCTTGCTACTCTTGCGGCCCCGCCGTCGTGCCGGGAGGAGTTGCGT
>JBDTUY010000099.1:0-11868 GCA_040007495.1 Acidobacteriota bacterium
GTTCAGTTGCGATGGCGATACTACGGTTGCCCAATAGTCAGAGGGTTCCAAGCGACCCGCGTCGTATTCCAAACGGTGTTCCCAAAATGCTGAGAGAAACGCTTCGGAGGTGAGTTCGCAGGTGGCTGCGGCTCGCTCGATTTTTTCAGGTGTTGGCGGGAAACAGAGAACGTTCCCGAAATCGAAGATCACGGCTTGGATCTTCGGTGTGGGTGTTGCTGACGTGTCCATTCAACTTGAGGGGTGAATCTGAACTAGCGACCAGTCGCGTTGCCGGCGGCTTTTTCTTCGCGGCGGGTGCGGATTTCGCGGACTGCGTAGATGCGGCGTCCCTGGCTTTCAAAATAGGTACGCGTGAGGACTTCACCCAGCAGGCCGGTGCAGAACATGATTACGCCCGTGACCAGAGCCAAGCCGCCGAGCAGCATCAGCGGACCATGTTCGGCAACCATCGGGTGTTGGAGCACGAGCTTGTCGAATCCTAATCCGATCAGGATTGCGCCGCCGACTATGACGCATAGCAAGCCCCATTTCCCGAAGAAGTGCATAGGCCGGGTGAAATATTTCAGTAGGAACCAGATGGTGAAAATATCGAACATCACGCGGAAGGTCCGGCCGATGCCGTAATGCGATTCGCCAGCCGCGCGGGGGATGTTGCGAATCGGAACTTCGGCTACGCGCGCGCCGTAAAAAGACGCCAGTGCTGGGATGAAACGATGCAGTTCGCCGTACAGATTGATGTCTTTCAGGACCTCGGCTCGGTAGGCTTTGAAGGTGGTTCCGAAGTCGCGCAATTGCACGTTAGAAGCTTTGGACATCAACCAGTTCGCGATGCGCGAAGGGAATTTGCGGGTGACCGCGTTGTCCAAGCGGTTCTGACGCCAACCGCTGGCGATATCGTAGCCTTCGTCGATTTTTTCGAGCAGCGCGGGAATATCTTCGGGAGCGTGCTGCAGATCGCCATCGAGCGAGATGATTACGTTGCCCTGCGATTCATCGAAGCCTGCGGCCAAAGCCGCTGTCTGGCCGAAGTTGCGGCGCAGACGGATGACTTTCAGGCGCTGGTCGGTTTCTACAAGATTCGCGAGCAGGTCGAAGCTACGGTCGGTGGACGCGTCATCTACGAATAGGATCTCGTAAGGGCGGCGCAATCGCTCCAGCACCACCGTCAGACGATCGTACAAAGGCAGAATGGACGGCTCTTCGTTATGGATCGGGATAACGATGGAAAGCGTCGGCACGGTCCTAGAATAGCGCGATCGGGGTACTATCGACCACCCGTGGTTACTTCTGGCTCGACATTTTTGTGCCAATTCCAGGCGGTCCGGACGATGGTGTCGATGTCGGAGAACTTAGGTTCCCAGCCCAGGGCGGCTCGGACGCGGCGGGGGTCAGAGACCAGGGCCGGGGCGTCGCCGTCGCGGCGGGGACCATATTCGATGGGCACGGTGAGGCCGGAGATGCGCTCCACGGCTTGGATGACTTCGCGGACCGAGAGGCCGATGCCGGTTCCGAGGTTCAGGGCCAGCGAATCGCCGCCGCCGATCAGATGGCGCAGGGCTCGGACGTGGCCGTCGGCTAGATCAAGGACGTGGATGTAATCGCGAATCGCAGTGCCATCGGGGGTTGCGTAGTCGGTTCCGAAGACTCGGAGAGGCTTTCCACCTTTGGCGGCACCAAGTGCGGCGTAAACGATCAGCGGGATGAGATGGGTTTCGGGATCGTGATGCTCGCCGATTTTGTCGACCGGGTCGGCTCCGGCTGCGTTGAAGTAACGGAGGCAGGCGTGCTTCATGCTGTAAGCGGAATCGTACCAGCGGAGGACGCGTTCGATCAGTAGTTTGGTTTCGGCATACGGATTCAGCGGATTGGTGGAACTGTCTTCGTGGATCGGCATCTTTTCCTGGATGCCGTAAATCGCACAACTGGAGGAGAAGACTACGTTGCGGATGCCGCTATCGTTCAGGTTGTCTAGAAAGGCGATGGCTTCGGTGATGTTGTTCTGGAAATACTTGCGTGGATTTCCGGTGGACTCGCCGACATTGATGGAACCGGCGAATAGAATCGCGCCGACGGGATGATGTTCCTTGGCGATTCGGTCGACTAAAGCGGCGTCTGAGATTTCGCCCTGGTAGAACGGGCCGAACTGAAGGGCCCAGTTGTTACCGGTGGACAGATTGTCCAGCACGATGGGGGTCATACCGGATTGCTTCAGGACTTTGCAGGTGTGGCTGCCGATGTAGCCAGCGCCGCCTGCCACTAAAACTGCTTGGGAGGTCGGAGAGGGCGATGTGCTCATTCTTTATTATGCGCAACTTTCGGTCCGTTGGGCATGGCAATGAATGGCGCGGATTGTAGTATGGAGACATGCTCTCCGGCTTAAGGTCGCGAACATTCTGGGTAGTGTGTCTGGTGGGGATCATCGCGATGGGCATTCTTTCGCGGGTGGTGCATACGGGGTGGATCGTTTTCGATAAGTATCTGGGCGACGCCTTGTACGCGGCGATGGTGTACGTGATCCTGCGGCTGTGTTGGAGGACTGCAGCGGTCGCAGTGCCGGCGATGGTGGCGATGACGGCAATCGAGCTGTTTCAGTTGACGGAGATTCCGCTCCGGTGGTTGGCGAGTGAGCGTTTGTTGGTGAGGATTTATGCTCGGTTGATGGGTACGGAGTTTAGTTTTATGGATTTGCTGGCGTACGCGGTGGGGATTGGGTGTATGTATTTTGCGGATGGTCGGCGTGAGAGGTGAAGGTGCGTTGGGGGAAAGAACGCTTTGCTCGCGTAGGCTGGTGGCCGGATCGGCA
This sequence comes from Acidobacteriota bacterium, assembly GCA_040007495.1. Lineage (GTDB taxonomy): Bacteria > Acidobacteriota > Terriglobia > Bryobacterales > Bryobacteraceae > Palsa-187. Next base: position 2,807 of record JBDTUY010000099.1, read on the forward strand.
CTCCGCTCCCTTGCCGTCGTCCGTTTGCGGACAAGGCGGCTCGTGGGCTTTTGTGGTGGCTTGTTGGGTAGTCTGTAACACCGCGACTTCAAGCGCTTGGTGTGACCGGGGGACGTCGGGGAGCTGGGCAGCAGGTGGCTGCGCAGGCGATGTGTTCCTGAGTGACCAACTCGGCGATCATTTCGATCATGGCTGGATGCGTGCCTGCGGTTCCGGCTCGGACCATTTGCATCCCTAGCTTTTCGCAGAGTTCGCGCGCTTCGGTGTCCAGATCGTAAAGCACTTCCATGTGATCCGAGAGGAAGCCGATGGGGACGATGATGACGGGCTGTGGAGGCTGACCGGACCGAACAGCGGCGTCATGGATCGCCGACAAGTGATCGCAAATGTCGGGTTCCAGCCAGGGTTGGGTGGGTGGACCACTGCGGCTTTGGTAGACGAGGCTCCAGTCTTCGCGGCCGACGGCGGCTGAGACTGCGGCGCAGGCCTGCTGTAATTCTGCGACGTAGGGGCTCGACTCAGCCATCGACATCGGGACGCTGTGGGCGGTGTAGATCAAGCGAGCATCCGGCAGCTCGCGCAAGGCAGTCCGGACGCGGTCGGCCATCGCTTCGAGGAATTTGGGGTGCTTGGAGAAAGGGGGGATCTTGACGATCTCCGGAGCTCCATCACCGACTGTGGCTCGGGCCTTTTCGATATCTTCCATGTACTGCCGGCATCCGGAATAGGATCCGAACGCCGAGGTTACAAACGCGACAGCCTGCTTCACTCCGTCGGCTTGCATCTGACGCAACGTGTCGGCGAGCATCGGGTGCCAATTGCGATTGCCCCAATAGATGGGCAGGTTGACATGGGGCTTCAGGGCCTCGATCAATGCCCGGTTCTGATCGTTGATCGGACTGCGGCCGTCGAAGTGATAGTAATGCTCGGCCACTTCCAACATGCGCTCGCGGGGCACGTTTCGCCCGCGCAGCACGTTTTCGAGGAAAGGAATCACGTCCTCGCCTTTCTCGGGACCGCCAAAGGACAGAATCAGAATCGCGTCGTAGTTCGCCACAGTTCTCAGGCTAGAGTATTTAGGGAAGGTATGTAAATGAGATGTCAAGCAAGGCTTGAGCGTGGTTACACCCGTAGGGATTTCTATTAGCCAGTCGGGCTGGCTGCAGGGCTGGGGTCCAGCCCCCCGCTGATAATTCTCTTCGTCCGTCAAGGTATGCGTGTACTATACTGAATGCCTGCGGGACGGCAGGCGTCCCTTTGCGGGGCAAAATTCGATCAAGGACTGGGGATTCTTTTATGCACATGATTGGACAGGCGATTGTTGGACTTATCGTTGGAATCATCGCAAGGTTCTTGTTGCCCGGCGCCGATGGCGGCGGAATGATCTGGACCATTCTGATCGGTGTGGCGGGTGGGTTCGTGGGCGGTCAAATCGGTAAGTGGTTGGGTTGGTACAAAGATGGGCATCCGGCGGGTTGGGGCCTATCGATCGTCGGAGCGATGGTTCTGTTATTGATTGTGCGGATGTTCTGATTTCAGATTCCGAGTATCGTACTTAGGGAGACACGCCATGGGCTTGAGTGGAATGTTAGGAAGTCTTTTACAGCAGTACACGGGCGGCGCGGCAGCCGACCACGGTGTGGCGGATCAGCACTTTGATCAAGTCACGCAGGGCATGGACCATTCGTCGCTGGCATCGGCCATCAGCGGAATGTTGCGGTCGTCGGAAACTCCTGCGTTCGGACAGATGACGGGGCAGGTTTTCCAGAACGGCAACCCCGATCAAAAGGCGAGCATGCTGAATACGATGCTGGCGGGTGCGGCACCTTTGGTCCTGAGCCAGTTGGCGCACCTGATTCCAGGTTTGGGCGCCGGCGGTACTGTTTCTACCGCGCAAGCTGAAGCGATTCCGCCGTCAGTGGTTACGGAGATCGCGGCGCAGGCGGAGCAGCATGACCCTTCGATCATAGATAAGATGAGTTCGATCTATGCGGCCCATCCGACCTTGGTCAAGACGCTGGGTACGGGTGCGATGATCGTTGCGCTGCGTGAGATGGCTAAGAAGTTCACGCCGCAAGCGTAACGAATCTGTAGGCTTCAAACATCCGCTAGGCGCGGCGCGCGGATTTACCGTTGGGGCTTGGCGTGCCTCGCCAGCTTCCTCATACGCGATGGCACCGAGAGCGCTGAGATTTGATACAGTCTCGGTAGGAAAACATGCGGCTCGCTGCGACTCTCTGCACGATTGTTTGGATGACGGGTTCGTCGCACGCGCAGACGCCCGTGCCTGGCTCCGCCGGGAAGCCCTCGCGAGCGGAACAGGCCGCGATATTGGCCTCCGTCACCGAATATGCCGCTAGCTATACGCGTAACCTGCCGAACTTCACGGTGACGCAGATTATCGAGAGGCTGACGCTTCCGATCTCGGGTACGCGCCGCGCTTCTCAGCCCCTGCTGATTGAAGAGCAGTTGAGCATCGTGGACCTACGCGAGACACACAAGATCGTAAAGCTGAACGGTAAAGCCGTTACGGATATGGACGAAGCTGCGCTAGGTCAATTTTCCAGGGGAGAATTCGGGAATCTGCTAGCGGCGATCTTCTCGATTGCAGCCAATACCAATTTTGAATGGGACCGGATTGCGAATCTGAATGGACGTCCGATGCACGTCTTTAACTTTCGCGTTCCGGCGGCTACCGGTTATGAACTGCAAGCGCGCGGCCGCACGATTCGGGTGTCGTATCGAGGTCAAGTGTGGGCGGACATGCAAACCAGCGCCGTTATGCGCGTGCAACTAAGCTGCGTGGATATTCCCGGCAATTCGGAATACAAAGCGCTCGATCTAACGGTGGATTACAAAGCCACGCAAGTGGCAGGGAAATCGTACATTCTTCCGTCCCAGAATCGCATGCGGATTCGGACGGCCCTGGATTCAACCACGCAGGATAGCGACTACAAGTTCTACCGGCGTTTTGGGGCGGAAGCGACGTTGGTGTTTGAAGATTCTGGGGATTCCGCTGGGGGAGACGAGGCTGGGCCCCCGCCGACGCCGATCGGTGACAATGCCAAGTAGGTTTCCCCGCAATCGAGAGACAAAGCTGGAAGAGTTTCTCCAGGAAAATCGCATCCGAAAACTAAACAACTAACAGCTCTCCGTTATTGCATCCGAGGCAGTAGTTGGTGTGTAGTGATTCGTACTCGGTGCGATGCCCAGTACGTCACAATAATCATCATGACTCTTCGTCGAGTGTCTGGCGTTGTATTAAAAGCCTGCTTCTTGCTGGGGTTGGCGGGGTCCGCACTGGCGCAAGATCCAGCGGGCGAGATACACGGTACGGTGCGCGGAACGCGCGGTGGGGAGCTTTTGGGGCTGGTTCAGGTGCGCATCACTTCGGATTCCGGAGCCGAAATGAGTGCGGTTACCGATGACGACGGTCAGTATCGGATTGCCGCCGTGGTGCCCGGAAAATATGAGTTACAGGCGACGGCGGTGGGCTATCGGATTACGAATCAGGATGTGACACTGGCTGTGGGCGAATCGAAAGTCTTGGATCTGGTGCTTACTTCATCCGCTGCGGCGCGCACCGATACGGTGCAGGTCAGCGAAGGTTTTGAGGATACGCCGGAGAGCAGCGCGGCGGCCATGACGATCGAGGGCGAAGAGCGCAAGAACCTGGCGAGCGTCTTGGCCGACGATCCTTTGCGTGCGGTGCAGAGCATGCCTGGGGTCAGTTCCAATAACGATTTTTCTTCGGAGTTTTCGCTGCGCGGCGCGCCGTTCAGCCGGGTCGGGCTATACTTCGACGGAATCCTGCTGCACGCTCCGTTTCATACGACGGATGGACAGGCGGACAACGGATCTTTAACGATCTTCAACGGCGACATGATCGACTCCATGACGTTGTATGAAGGGGCGTGGCCGGTGCGCTATTCCAATCGCACGGCCGGAATCGTTGCGGTGCAGACGCGCGACGGCGACCGCGATGAATTGCATGGCCGCTTCAGCGCCAGCGTTTCTAATGCCAGCCTTTTGATGGAAGGGCCGCTGGGGAAACAGAAGCGCGGAAGTTGGGTGGTAGCGTTTCGCAAAAGTTACCTGCAGTACATTCTGAACCGGATCGATTTTGGCGATCAGGCACCGTTGTCGTTTGGTTTCACCGACGGTGAGGCTCATGGGAGTTACGATCTGTCGGCGAACCACACCGTGACGGTCAGCTACATCGAAGGCGCGTCGGGAGTAGACAGAACGCGCTTTCGCGATAGCCTGGGCGTGAACTCGGTGGCACTGAGTGGCTTTCGCTACACACTGTTGACGGCGGGTTCCCGCTATACTCCGAATCGCCGATTGTTGGTGACGAATCGGATCGCGTGGTCCAAGGAACGGGGCGACGTCGCCAATCGCGACAACGCGGCGCTTTCCCATGATGCCTATGGTGAGTGGACCTGGCGCGGGGATGCCAGTATCGTTTGGGAAAAGAAGAACACGTTGGATTTCGGAGGGATTTTTCGCCATCTGAGCGATGACGGTAGCAGTAGCCGATTCATTTACACTCCGACGGTAGTCTCTGTTTTGGATCGATTCCACGGCACCGCGCAAAATGTTGGCGGCTACGTGCAACAGAATCTTTCCTTCGTGAAGGGCAAGATTACGGGGGCGTTGGGTGTTCGGCAAGATGCGCAAAGCAACAGTCCCGTGCAGGTGACCTCACCGTATAGCAGTTTGTCATTCACTCCGCGGCCGAACACCACCTTTCATCTGGATTGGGGGCAATACGCTCAGTTTCCGGAGCTGAGCCAAGCGTTCTCGTTGTACGCGTCGCCGCACCTGCTGCCAACGCGGGCGACGCACTACGAGGTATCGGTCGAACAGAAGCTCGATGAGCGGACGCGAGTGCGGGTGGAATTCTACGACCGTCAGGATCGCGATCTACTCGCGTATTCGTTGATCGATCCGCGGATTTTGCCGAACGGAGCGATCTTCCAAGCGGTTCCGAATGCTCCGTTGCAGAACTCGCAGCGGGCGTATTCGAGGGGCGCGCAGATCTTCTTGCAGCGCAGATCGGCGAATGGTTTCACAGGCTGGATCTCTTACGCGTACGGTCGCACGCGGGTAACTGACGGGGTGTTGTCCACCCCATCGAATCCGGTGCGCTTTCCATCGGATTACGATCAGCCGCATACCTTCAACGCTTACATCAGTCGTCGTCTGGGTCCGGCAGTGAACGTGAGCGCTCGGTTCACCTACGGTAGCGGCATGCCGTACCCGGGGTTCTACAAGCTCGACCCCAACGGCGGCTATCTGTTATCGCAAGCTCGCAACGCATTGCGCGCGCCGGCGTATCAGCGGACCGACGTTCGCTTGAACAAAGCTTATACGCACAAGCGTTCGAAGGCGACGCTGTTTGTCGAAGTGGTGAATCTGACGAATCGGCATAATAGCGACTTCGATTCGCCGGGTCCGTACGATGGAGTGACAGGGAAGACATACCCGAATTTCTTCAGCATGTTCCCAATCTTGCCGTCGGCCGGCGTGGTGGTGGAATTTTAGCGAGCGATTGCACCGCGTTCGACGAATCTGGTCTATCCTGCGAGTATGGCGATTCTGCAACGACTTCCGGTGGACGGGGCGGTACTTGCTTCGTTTTGCGTGCAGTGGAAGATCGTCAAATTGGAGATGTTTGGTTCCATGCTGGTAGAGCAAAACGGCGCGAGAGATGTGGATCTGTTGGTTACGTTTTCCCCGAACGCCAACTGGGGACTGTTTGAACACGCGCGGATTCAGGATGAATTATCTGAGATCCTGGGGCGGCCTGTGGATTTAGTAAGCCGCCGAGCGATTGAGAAGAGTACAAACGCTTTGCGCAGAGCCGCGATCTTGAATAGCGCCGTTCCCATCTATGTGGCCTGACAAGGCATCGGATCGGGCCACGTTGGTGGATCTGATTACGGCGTGTTCCCGAATTGTTTCCTTTGCAGAGCGGGCTACGCTGGAGCAGCTCGAACGAGATCCTCAATTGATGTCCGCTCTTGCGTTTCAAATTGCCATTTTGGGTGAGGCAACAAAGCGGCTGACATTGGAGATCCGCCAGTCAAATCCGGAGGTTCAGTGGAAGGCGATTGCTGGAATGCGAGACCGGTTGATACACGGTTACGACGAGATTGATCTGCAGGAACTCTGGCAGACAGTTACCCACGATGTTCCGACTCTGCTGGAGCAACTCGAAAGAATTCAAACGAACGAGGTTTGAGCAGTTTCATCAGGTCCCGAATTCGTGTAGAGATCTGTATATCGTCCGAACGCCTTCGGTAAGGACTTCCTGCTTGGTCAACAGACTCAACACAAAAAACGCCTCGAAGTCGAAGTCGAAGTAGAAGCCTGGCTGCACCAGTACATCGTGCTCATTTAGTAAGCTCAGCGCCCAGTCCTGTTCTGACCGCGTGTTGGGGACCTGGAGAATCGCGTACCACCCGCCTTCTACGTTCAATACGGTTGCCGACGTGTTTGCGAAGGTGGCTGACAAATGTTTGAGGTTGGCTTGGGTGCGGTGGCGAATCTGATCGCGGAGTGTTGCCGAAGACTCCAGCAATTTCGGCAAGGCGACCTGCACGGGCGTTGCTACTGATAGGAATGTATCCGCGATTAGTTCTAATCCTTCCATTGCTCGGTCAGCGTCTGGTCCGCTGGCCACGATCCAGCCCAGCTTCATCTGCGGGAGTCCTGCGACTTTGGATAGCCCGCTCATGGAGAAGGTCAACGCGCGACGCTCGCCTGCAAGAGTCAGGACTTGTTGCGGGTCCTTGTGGAAGGCGTAGTCGCAGAATACTTCGTCGGAGATGATCGCGAGCTTGTAGCGTTCGGCGATGGTCTCAAGGGTTTCCAACTCAACGCGCTTCAGAAAGGAACCCGTCGGGTTGTTCGGATTCACGACGACAATGGCTCGGGATCGAGGGGTGATGATTCTCTCCAGAGCTTCAACGTCGATATGCCAGCCGCCATCGTAGCGCAAGGGATATTGACGGATGTTCACCGAAGACAGGCCTGCCAGGTATTCAAATAGGGGGTACGAAGGGCGGGGCGAGAGGATCTCGTCACCTGGGTCCGCCAACAGTTGGAATAGATACGAATAAGCTTCGCTGGTGGAGGCGGTCAACAGAATGTGCGAAGGGTCAACCTTCACGCCGCGCTGAGCGTAGTATTCTGCGACAGCCTCGCGCGCGTCCAGGCGGCCTCGTGGAGACGGTTGATAGAGTAATGCGCGATCGTCGGATAGGGTGGAAAGAATCTGCGCCTCTGGGTAATCGAAACCGGCTCGGGTGGGATTGGATTCGGTTAGATCCAGAATGGTCGCGCCCTGCTGCCGCTTCTTCGCAACTAGGTTCGCGAGCGGGTTGGATGGTTCATGCCAACGGAGACGGGAAGAGAACACGTTTCTGGCGCGCTACTGCTTTCCTGCCTTGTCTGGGTTTACAGGGGTCACGTCTGGAGCATCCTCGGTCACAAACATCTTCTTTTCAGGATCGGAGCGCGAGCGTGATCGTTTTCCCGTGATCTTGTCTCTAAAGGTGACCCACCCGCTGGAGGGATCCACACCGAGAATCTCCTTGTTCGGCTCCGACTGGATCTTCCGCTCCACTCCGGCTATGTTATCTCCGACTGCAAAGTTCCGCTTTCCGAGGGTGTAGATTACACCGAACAGAATCAAGACAGTTGCGAATAGTGCTCCGACGCCGACCGCAATCCAGAATGCGGGGCTTTTGCGCTCAGATTTGTCAGACCTAGTGGGCATGACGAATCATACCATCCGAAAAAGCCTGCTCGCCTCTGTAATTGGTGCCCAGTCCTAGTGAGAACTGGATAATTCTTTGACAATGCTCGCGACAAATCCCTTGGCGTCGCCGAACAGCATCAGGGTTTTGGGCAGGTAGTAAAGTTCGTTGTCGATACCCGCGAAGCCTACGCCCATGCTGCGTTTGATGACCATTACGGTTCGAGCTTTGTCGGCGTCCAGAATCGGAGTGCCGTAGATCGGGCTGGTCTTGTCGGTGCGCGCCAGAGGGTTCACGACGTCATTGGCACCGATCACCAGGGCCACGTCCGTGTTGGTGAAATCGCCATTGATCTCGTCCATTTCCATCAGTTTGTCGTACGGGATGTCGGCCTCGGCCAGCAGCACGTTCATGTGCCCCGGCATGCGGCCGGCCACGGGGTGAATGGCGAATTTCACGTCGCAGCCGTTCTTGGTCAGGATGTCGTACAGTTCGCGGACCTTGTGCTGAGCCTGTGCGACGGCCATACCGTAACCAGGGATGATGATCACGCTGCTGGCGGCTTGCAGGATGGACGCCGCGTCTTCGGGAGAGGCGGAGCGTACGGGACGCTGCTCCGTTTTAGCGGCAGCTCCGCTGGAGGCCAACTGACCGAATGCGCCGAACAAGACGTTAGTGAAAGACCTGTTCATGGCCTTGCACATGATGATGGAAAGAATCAGGCCCGCTGCGCCGTTCAAGGCGCCCGCGATGATCAGCAGACGGTTATCCAGTACGAAGCCCATCGCGGCTGCCGATACGCCCGCATAGGAATTGAGCAACGCGATGACGGTGGGCATATCCGCGCCGCCGATGGGCATGACCAGGAAGATCCCGAACGCCATGGAGAGAATGATAAAAGCCGGAAAGATCCAAGGGGCCGAGATACCCATCACCATCATCACCACGAGCACAACGGCCGCAGCGAGAGTCCCCAGGCTGACAAAATTTTGCCCCGGATAGGTGAGCGGACGGGTCGGCATCAATTCCTGAAGTTTTGCGAACGCGATGATACTGGCCGTAGTGGTCAGGAAGCCGAGCAGGGTTTCGATGCCCAAAGCCGCCATTGTGAATCCGGTGGGTGCATGGGCGAAGAATTCGGCTGTGCCGATCATGGCCGACGCGACTGCGCCGAATGCATGGGACAAGGCGGTCAACTGCGGCACCGAGGTCATCGGAGTCTTGTACGCCAGCGGGATGCCCACGGCTGCGCCGATTGCGAGGCCTAGAAGAATAAGATCCAGGTTGGCTTCGACG
>JBDTUY010000100.1:0-11808 GCA_040007495.1 Acidobacteriota bacterium
TGTGCGAACATACCATGAGGGTTGTGAATCAACCCTCAATTTAGGAACTTTCTACGTGGCTGAGATTAGGAACTTTCTGTTTGGCTCCGACACATCCTGATGATTCACGATCCTGATCAGCTGGAGTTGGTGGCATGCGGCTACACGGCCCAACCAAGACCCGCGGCTTATTAAATCGGGGCAACGGCGCCACAAAGGGCTGTGACGGCATGGAGCGGTAGCTGGAGATGAACGGCGGATCGTCGACACGAATTCCGACTTGTCAAGCGCCAGGCGGGCGATTTGCAAGGCTCTACGCTTATCGCCAGATGCCAGAAGCGCGGTCATGATGGAACAAACCAGATGAAATAAACCAGAAAAGAAGATCTGCTCCGACTGGTTCGTTAGCGAGATATGTGCCGACGGAAAAACCAAAATGGTATCGAGGACAGCAGCGTAAGTAGAACTGTGCCCGGCTCCGGCGTCGCTCCCCCTCCCACGCTGACGCTGGTGGTGGCCGCGAGAGCATCTGCGCCATCGGTCAAATACAGCAGGCCCTGATTGGGATCTGACAAATCCGTCGTAACGCCGATAGTCGACACTCCCGTTATGCAACTGAAGTAACGCCGCCAAGGGTAGGCAAAATTCCACGGGTGCCGAGGCTCGACGAAGGGCCTCCTCGAAAGGGATTCTTTGAACTAGCAGAATACGAATCCATGCTCGCTGCACTTGCAGACGAGATCAAGCCAGTACTGATCTTCGGATTTGCCACAGGATGCCGAAGGGGAGAAATTTTAGCACTGCAATGGAGCCAAGTGGATTTTCTAGGCCGAGTGATTCGGCTCGAACCGGGAACCACTAAGAATAAGGAAGGGAGAACGATCCCACTTAGTGAGCACTTGGTGGAGACTCTCAAGCGCCAGAGCGAGATCCGTGAACGATATCATCCCAAGTCTCCGTGGGTATTTTTTAGGCATGCGACGGGCGAGCCCCTTAAGGATTTCCGCGGTGCGTGGGGTGCTGCCTGCCTGAAATGTGGCCTGTGGGATAAGGCTAAGGAGAAACCGACGCGTCTATTCCACGACCTCCGTCGAACGGCTTTCCGGGATCTCACTCCGGCTGGAGTTCCTCAGCGAGTGGCGATGTCGATTAGCGGACACAAAACTCGCTCGGTCTTTGACAGATACAACATTGTGGATAAGGAAGATCTGACGCAGGGGATTCAGAGACGAGATGACTAACACCAACAATTGCGAAAGAAGCTGAGAGAGGAAAGTTGTACCAGACGGAGCGGAAATGGGAAAGAGGCATCGATGTAGATGCCTCTAAGTTGTTGAATTAAAATGGTGCGGAGAGGGGGACTTGTTCTCTCTCGGGGTACTGAAAACACGTAACTTATACACACGACAAAGCTCCAGATTTCCTGAAAGTGCCAGACGAACCGAATCAAGTCACACTTTCAGTCACACGGCCCGTTTTCATGCCGGAAAGTCACTCTAGACTCTGGGCGAGTGACGCGCAACTCGTACGAAGCTCCTCCGTCATGCAATGCTGAAGCCGGATTTCGAAGGGGATACTCGGACGGGGGGTGGAACCACGTGACGTCACGGAACAGTCACCTCAGTCAGTAGCAGAGTTTGGGAGTTGCCGTGCCACCCTTGATGCATTGGCATAACAAATATAGTCTACTCAGGAGTGATTGGCTGCCTGCTCATAGCGCGGGTTCCCAGGTTGACAACGAAAATATAGAGGGTTCCATTGAGTAGACCCGTAAGCGAAGCTGCGTAGTATGCTTAAGAGGCCTGAACATCAGCAATTTTTATAACTCACGCAATCTGGAGATCCAGATGGTCACTTTGAGACAACATGCAGCACCTCAAGCTAATTGTTCGTTAGGAGTTCGGCACCATTGGCGAGAATCACTGGCCGAAACATCCCCAGTTCGACAATTCAAGGCCTTGCCCAGCGGCTGCTCGCCCATGAATCTTCTTTAGAAGATCGATCCAGCGAACAGATATCTGCATTGTTTCGTGTTTCCGAAAAACTGCGCCGTCCTTTGACAACACTGGCAGGGAGCGCCGGTTTTCGTGCGTTGCTGGGCCGCGCCCTTACGTTGGCAAAGATGGAGACCCCGGCGCTTAGCACGTTACGGATTGCGGCTGACGGTTCTCTCGATGGCTTCGCTAGCGACGGGCCCGGTGGAAGGACCTCAAACGACTCGGCGGTCATACTTGTTTCGCAGTTGCTCTCCTTGCTTGCCGCATTCATCGGTGAGACGTTAACGCTAAATCTCGTGCTGGACGCCTGGCCGGATCTTCCGGTCTCTAATATGGAACTTTTGGAGAAAGAGCGATCATGACCCCGCAAGATAAGAAGCGTCAAAGCAAAGCCCAACCGGACAAAGTCACGATCCAAAAATTGCCAACCGGCGTTCCTGGTCTCGATGAGATCCTGGGGGGAGGCCTGCCGGAATTCTCTTTCAACATCATTGCGGGCGCACCGGGATGCGGAAAAACTACGTTGGCGCATCAATTTATATTCGAGAATGCGACTCCGGAGCGTCCGGCGCTCTACTTTACCGTCCTCGGCGAGCCTGCGTTGAAGATGCTGCGCTACCAGCAGCAGTACACATTCTTCGACCTCTCTAAGCTGAACAAATCGATCCGCTTCATCAATCTCAGCCAGACACTGGTGGACCAGGGATTAGCCGGAATATTGGAAGCAATTTCCAAAGAGGTCGAGGCTGCCAATCCCAGCATTGTAGTCGTGGACTCATTTCGCACAGTGGTTCGAAAGGTTCCAGAGACCGACATCCAGGTTCAAGCCTTCGTGCAGAATCTAGGCATGTTGCTGACCAGTTGCGAAGCGACGACGTTTTTGCTGGGTGAATACGTGGAATCGGAACTGCGCGACAATCCCGTTTTCACTGTTGCCGATGGCCTCTTCTGGCTCTATCAGGCCGTCGAGCGGAATTCGGTTGTGCGCAAACTTCACGTCATGAAATTACGAGGACAATCCTCGGTGCCGGGATTGCACACCTTCCGTATCACCGATGCCGGTCTGCAGGCATTCTCCCGGACGCTCGGCCTGACTGCCCGGAAGGCTGGAAAAATCCGCGGCACGAAGCGACTTTCCATGGGAATTCCGGAGTTGGATGAAATGCTGGGCGGAGGCATTCCTGAGGGCGATAGTCTCTTGATCGCAGGTGCTTCGGGAACTGGAAAATCACTTCTTGCCACGCAGTTTATTGAAGCTGGATTGCGGCAGGGAGAACCAGGAATCGTAGCGGTGTTCGAGGAACGTCCCGAAGAATACGCCGAACGAGCCGGCGCCTTTGGCCTAGACTTAACTGGTGCCCTCAAGGAGGGAAACCTCAAAGTAATTTACCTGCGCGCTCTTGATCTGTCCGTCGATGAAACCATGCGCGAAATCCTGGACGCAATCGAGGAGACTGGCGCAAAACGGCTGGTCATCGATTCGCTGGCAGGTTTTGAGATGGCTCTGTCCCCCGGCTTCCGGGCGGACTTCCGGGAGTCGCTCTACCGCATGATCTTCTCTTTGACCGGCGTCGGCGTTACTATTTTGAGCACGCTGGAAATGGAAGAATCTTTCACGCAGTTACTATTTAGCACCTTTTCCATCTCTTTCCTCACTGACGATATTATCCGGCTTCGCTATGTGGAGATCGAGGGGCAATTGCGCAAGATCCTCATGGTTGTGAAGATGCGCGGCGGGGCTCACAGCCGCGACATCCGCGAGTATGACATTACGTCCAAGGGGATGGTCATCGGCGATCGCCTTACGGACTACGACCGCCTGATCACCGGAATTCCTACGCGGGCGAGTAGGCCGACTCCGAAAAAATAGAAGCGCTCGCAGGAGCAGACAGTCGAGTATCGCACTTGGATAAGAGAGCACCACCTAAATCGGGCCAAGAAGTTGATCTAATCGGTCTTTGCCAGTCCATTGCCGAGTTTTCGCCCTTGCCTATGGCCGCAGTGTGCGGATCCGGTCACGTAATTGGCTACGCCAATCCGGCCTTCTGCCTGTTGGTCGATAAAAGCATCAGCGAATTAGTTGGACAAGTATTTGCAGACATCGTACCAGCTGGTGCGGTCCATGCGGCGGATGAATGCCGGTCTCTGTTCGAGCGGGTCTACCAGACGGGGCAGCCCCAGATCCACACGGGGCACGAGGATGTAACGCCACATTCATTTTTTTGGTCCTACGCGCTATGGCCAGTACTCGATAGAGATGGCCGGACGGTTGGCGTCATGATTCAGGTCACGGAAGCCACGCCGTTTCATCGGCAGGCCACCGCCATTAATCAGGCGCTACTGTTAAGCTCCGTCCGTCAGCATGAGCTCGCTGAAGCGGCAGACCTCCTAGCTTCGCAACTGCAGGCAGAGATCGTGGCACGAAAACGCACGAATCACGCGCTGAAAGAAAGCGAAGAGCGCTATCGCACTTTGTTCGAACTGGGGCCTGCTGCGGTTTATGCCTGTGATGCCACAGGAGCCATTGTGGATTTTAATCGTCGGGCGCTGGAATTGTGGGGCCGCGAACCGAAGCGATGGGCCTCCAGTGATCGCTTCTGTGGATCAGTGAAATTGTATCTGCCCGACGGTACACCCGTGTCGCACCAGCAATGTCCGATGGCCGACGTATTGTCGGGCAAGATATCAGATGCCCGCGACATGGAAGTCCTGGTTGAACGGCCCGACGGCTCCAGCATCACATGCCTCGTGAATATTCGTGCGCTGAAGAACGAACGTGGAGAAATCATCGGAGCCATCAATTGTTTTGTGGACGTGACCGACCGGATGCACGCTCAGGAAGAAGTGCGGATCGCGGGCGAGCGGTTCCGTTTCCTGGCTGAATCGATGCCGCAAAAGATCTTCACCGCCTCGCCAGCAGGCGAGGTGACCTACTTCAATCAGCAGTGGATGGAGTTCAGCGGACTTTCGTTCGAGCAGATGAAAGACCTGGGATGGATGCAATTAATTCACCCCATAGACCGCCCCGAAATCCTTCGTCGTTGGCAGCACTCTTATGCCACGGGTGATCCTTTTCAGTTCGCGCACCGCGTGCGGCGCAGAGACGGTGTATATCGGTGGCATTTAAGCCGTGCTCTCGCCATGCGCGATGCAGACAATATTTCGATGTGGGTTGGATCGAGTACCGACATTCAAGAACAAAAGGAAGTAGAGGCGGAACTGCGGCGCGTAAACGAGGATCTGAAACAGTTTGCTTTTGCCGCTAGCCATGACCTGCAGGAGCCACTGCGTATGATCACCAGCTATTCACAGATGTTGATCAAGGGCTTTTCGGGTCAACTTGATGAGGAAGCGGCGGCTTGTGTAGATTTCATTACGAAGGGCACCAAGCAGATGCGGGATTTGCTTGCGGACCTGCTCTCCTATACCAAAGCTGGTGCTGAGCCTGGAGAAGGCCGGGAATCCGTGGATCTGAACGAAGTTCTTGAGAAGGTAAAGCAGACTCTAAAACCAGCGATTGAGGAGAGCGGTGCAATCGTGACCAGCAGCGATTTGCCCACCATTCAGGATCACGAGTCGCGCTTTATCCAGCTTTTTCAAAATCTCGTTGGCAATGCAATCAAGTATCGTGGTGATCTTTCTCCACGCATTACGATCTCCGCAGAGAAGCAGAATGGCGAATGGCACTTCGCGGTCGCGGACAATGGAATGGGGATCGATCCTCAATATCATCAAAGGATTTTTGGGGTCTTCAAGCGTTTGCATGGAAAAGCGATTCCGGGCACGGGTATCGGATTAGCGATTTGCCAGCGCGTAATTGAACGCTGCGGAGGTCGCATATGGGTCGATTCTCAGATTGGCCGGGGGGCAACTTTCTACTTCGTAATCCCCGTGACAGATTGAGACTATATGAAGGATGTACAGATCTCCCAAACATTTCGAATCCTCGTGGTGGATGACAACGAGGCGGACGTCTACCTCTTGCGCCAAGCCTTGAAGAAGGCTGGTGTGAATTGTGAGTTGACGATAATCGAAGATGGTTCGGAAGGGCTCGCCTTTTCCAGCGGTCAGGGAAAGTACAGCGGTGGCCCTATTCACGACCTCGCCGTAATCGACCTAAATTTGCCAATGCACGGAGGCGACGACATTCTGAAGAGAATGCGTGAAAACCAGCACCTCGAACACGTTCCGGTGGTTATCTGGACATCCTCAGCCACATCCCTAGAGCGGGCCAAGGTCGAGGCGATGGGGATCACCCGTTTCATGACGAAGCCAATGGACCTAGAAGATTTCATGCGCATTGGAGAAGCAGTGAAAGAGGTTTTGCTAGAGATCCCGCGGGTGGAGTCTATAACCTTATAGCGTCGTCTCCTATCTCCGAATTAGCATCGACACTTCACCCAGCTGCTAATCTCGACGACGTTGTGCGAGCAAGAGCTGACATCTCCTGACTATCATTAAAATCAAGCTCCAGTATGCATGCTACGTCTGTTTGTTTTATCGAGCGGTACGATGCGGGCAACCTTATAGCCTATACCGGATTCGACGAACCAATCGCTAACCACATGCAGATCGCAGTTGGTTGGACTGCGCCGAAAGGGGCAAACTCAGGGTCGTCGCGAACAGGCCTCGTGATGTCTCGTTCCCCGATGCGTCATTGTTTCTCTACTGACCCAACTCCAAATAAACAACCTCTGCATCGGTCCGCTGTATCATTGGTTATGTTCTCCCGACGAGAAAATTAGAAAAATCCTCGCTGGAGATAGCTCCAAAGCGAGTTGCCCAGAGTGGTCAGTATCGCGAACACTTTTCGGGAAGGAAATGAATGCTTCATCCCCGTACGCGTTTGGCCCAGCGTCTTCTTGCCTATGAAGCAGCTGCCGGTAACGGCGCAGAACCGTCGGAGTTTGTGGGCTTTCGCGTGTGTAATAAATTGCGCCAACCCCTCTGTACACTTACGGGAATCGCTCGCTACCGCATGCTCCTTTCTCGTGCCCTGACGCTGGCCAAGGCAGAAGCACCCAGCCTTTGTGCGCTGCAACTGGCAGCGGATGGATCTTTACAGGGCCTAGAAGAACTCGGGGTAGGCATCGACAAAGACCAGATAAGGCAGGCGGGAGTCATTCTTGTCGCTAGATTACTCGGAGTATTTCTGACCTCCATTGGCGAAGGGGCCATGTTGCGGCTGGTGGCTTCTGAAATTCTTCCCCATGATAGCTTCTACACGACGGGTAACATACGCACAGCTTTTGACGCAATCCTGAGCGAAGTGGACGAGCTACAGGGCGTGAGTACGCGTCTCGCGGAACTGGCGGAGGAACATCCGCCGGTCACCCAAGCCTTGCTAACTATAGCGGGGAACGTTCAAAGCACGGCAACCTTACTGACAGTGCTCGTGGCGATTAAGAGTCCAAAACCGAACTGAGCGCGGTTTCTTGTCCTTATGCGCGCAAGCCGAAGAGAACTTCCAGTTATTCCTAGCCTTTGTGAACCGAATTGAGGAGCGTCTCCACTGAGAAGCGTGGTCTATCCAAGGACGTACGGACTAAGCACAGGGCGTTTATGCCCAACATGAGGTCTTCTTTGGTGAGGATGCGAATCGCGGTCGGATTGATTACTTCTCCGCGTCAACGGAGCCATACAAAGCGCTGTAAATGCGGACGACAGGAGCAGATCAGCGTTGCCTTCGAGAAAAACGTGCACTCGTCGGCGATTTCGATCGTGAAGTCAGGCGACTTCAAGGCTGCGAAGGTCTATCAGTAACGCTTGCACCGAGCATGAAAAAAGGGGACAGATTGCTGCTCTGTCCCCTTTTTAATTACGCGACCATCTCGCTAGTGAGACGTCGTGGCCTTTTGACCTTTTACCTGCAGCTCATTAACGACCTGCTCCACACTCGGGACAGCCACGGCTACTTTCTCTGCTTGGGTGCGCTTGGCTTGTGAGTTGACTTCACCCGTCAGCGTGCAGCCGTCCTTGAGGCCATTGATCCAGAGCACGAGTTGCCGAGCAGCAAAATTATCACGACGCATGCGCCGCGCGGCCTTAACCAGGAGCAAGCGCGAGCAGTCACGAGCTTTTGGGATGTTTCGCCAGTCGGTCGGGAGGACGCGACCGTGACCGTACATGCTGCGCTGCGTCGGCTCCGCTTGGATCGCGTAACCGTGGAGCGCGTACCACATGCGCTCGCCGTTCACGCTCCCCCAGAGCGCACGAAGCTGAGCAGGGCGTGTCTGTAACAATCCCTCGATGGTCGTGATCTGCAGACCGGCGAGTCGCGCCTCCATTCGGTCACCGACGCCGGGGATGTCCGACAAGGCCCGCTGTACGAGTGGCGCGGGCATGTCATGCGGATGCCAGATCGTGATGCCGTTGGGCTTATCGACCTTGCACGCGATCTTCGCGAGTAATCGATTCGCTGCGATGCCGATGCTGCATGTGATCTGGTCAAGTACACCGACCGGCTCGTCGAGGCCGGTCTCGAACCATCGCCGTCTATCAATCACGTCCGGGCAGCCTCGCGTTTATCTGACCAGCTGTGATCGCAAGGCGAGCTTTGATCGAAGTGCAAAACGGCTACCGCTCCTCAATCCAGACCCAGTCCCGAAGCTGTAGGCGTGACTTACGGCATCGCTCTTGGTACCCCTTAGCGGAACACGCGCGACAAGGCGCAGCTATTAACCGCGAGTTGCCGGAACTCCTATACTTGGTGTAGTACCTGTTCAGTTTGCGCACAAGATAAGGTCGTGATGCATTGGATACCCTGCTGATTAACGAGAAGTTCCCGCGTTACAAATATCATCCCCAATGGATGATTTCGAGCGCAAGTGGCGGTGCCAATGCTCTGTGGCTGACTGAGTGGCTGTCGATGGTAGTGGAGCTACGCCCTGGAATGAGCAGGGCGTTCGGAAACCATCGTTTTCGCACGTCTAAATCAATCCCGGCGCTGGCGCATGCCCCACCAGCTTATTCCGGTCGCCATCCGCGCCAGCTCACGGCCCATCGCTCACTTATCTGTGTTTCCAGTGACGGTCGCGTCTTTCGGCGGGACGAGGCGCTCAGACTACGCGCCAGCGGCGAAAGCTGGCGTAGCGTTGCCAGAACCCTCGACGTGCCGATGTCCACCGTGATCGACGGCTGCCGTTCGGAAAGTCCCGCCAGCTAGCTGCCTCTCAAGGCGAAGAAACAAAAGACTTAGGCATCCCTCGTGTGGCGTTCGGAAAGCACATGGTTTTCGCACAGCGGGGGAGTGCGGGCGCTCCAGGCTGACGGCCGGGTGGAGAAGCTGTTGCCTGGCGGAACAGGCCCGACAGACCGCACAACCTTTTTAAAAACCCGCCAGCTGCGGGCGTGGCATTTCCGCTCTAGCCAAGAGTGAGCGGATTAGGCTTCAACGGGCCGGTGCTGTCTCCGAGTTTTTCGATGGGGACGCCGGACTTGTCCAGTATCGTGACGAGCAAGTTCGCCATGGGCGTGTCTTGCTTATATGCATAGTGGGAGCCCTGCTTCACCTTGCCGCCCATTTTGCCGGCTAGCAGGATGGGCAGGTCCGAGTGACGGTGTAGATTGCCGTTCCCCATGCCACTGCCGTACATGATCAGGCTGCTGTCCAGCAGGCTGCCGTTGGCGTCCTTGGTTGCGGCCATCTTCTCGAGGAAGTAAGCCAACATCTGGACGTGATTGGTATCGATACGGGCTTTTTGCGACATCAACTCAGGGTCTTCGCGATGGTGCGAGATTAAGTGATGCTGCCCGGGGATGCCGATGTGGGCGTAAGTTCTCGCGCTCAGCTCGCGCGCCAGGATTATGCTGAAGACCCGGGTCATGTCGGTTTGGAAGGCCGTGACCTGCAGGTCGAACATCAGCTTGGTGTGTTCCTCGAAGGACACGGGGACGCCTTGAGGACGATCCGGAATATCGAGAGTCTGAGCACCATGGGCCTCAGCGTTCTGGATGCGCTGTTCGATTTCGCGGACGGAATCGAGGTACTCCCGCAGCTTCGTGTTGTCGCCGGAACCCAGAGTGCTTGCCATGCGACGGGCTTCCTCAGCGACCGAATCCAGAATGCTGCCGGTCCGGCGGTTGCGAGCCGTGCGCTGCGCTGCGGAACCGCCATCGCCAAAGAGGCGCTCGAAGATTACGCGGGGATTATTTTCGGGAGCGTTCGGAGTGGTCTCATTGCGCCAGGAAAAGGTGTTGACATAGAAGCAATCGCCGGAGTCGCAGGAGCCTTGCGCCGCGGGATCGACGGTCATCTCAATGGAGGGAATCGGGGACTGCGCGCCGAGGACCTTCGCTGCGATTTGATCTGCCGTCGTGGCAAGCTTCACTGCGACGCCGGGACGCGTGCGGTCGTAGGCGTGGACGCCTGTCAGCCAGGCAGCGGACGCTCGCGTGTGGTCGCCGGAGCCGTCGCCCTTCGAATCTGCTTCCAGATGGCTAAGCCCCGAGAGGATACTGAATTGGCCGTTCATCTTCGCGAGCGGCTGCAGATTCGGCGTCAGGTCAAAGCCGGGACCGATTTTAGTGGGCTTCCATTGATCGTAGATAATTCCGTGCGAGACGTAGACCCAGCCCAGACGCAACGGCGCGGCGGTCTGCGCTGTGAGAGCCGGAATCATGGAATCGAGCAGCGGCAGCGCCAATACGGTTCCAGCGCCTTTTAGAAAGGTGCGGCGGGCCAGGGACTTCTTCGTGATGAAAGTCATTTTCTTAATCCTCTCGCTTTACTTCTTTGAACCACGCATTTGGAATGGAGCACTTTGGACGACGCCTTCGACCAGCGCGGCGAAGGTGTAGTTTTTCGCTTTGGCGTCGCGAACGATTTTGCGGACCGCTGGCGTATCGTAATACTGGACGTTTCGGCCGATCCCGTACATCAGAAGCTTCTCGGTTAAGGCACCGGCGAAACGCTCGGGATCTTTTAGAATGAGTTTCTTAACGCCATCGATGCCGTTGACTTCGGTACCGTCGAGCATTTTGCTCCGAACATCAATGGGCTGTCCGCCGTCGTGATCGCGCCATGCGCCGGTGGCGTCGAAGTTTTCGAACGCAAAGCCGATCGGGTCCATGCGGGCGTGGCAACTGGCGCACGCGGGTGCCGCCCGGTGCAAGGTCATCGCCTCGCGCAGAGTGCGCGGCTGGTCTGCAGACTCGCCTTCGGTCTTAAGAGAAGGGACGTTGGGTGGGGGGGGCGGCGGGGCGGAAGCAAGCAAATTCTCGAGAACATATTTTCCGCGTAATACGGGCGAGGTTCGGATGGAGTAGGACGTAAGGGTCAGGAGGGACCCCTGGCCTAATAATCCACCCCGCTGGATGTCTGCTGGAAATTCTACCCGGCGGAATTCGGGCCCCCGGATGCCGGGAACTCCGTAGTGTTTGGCAAGTCGCTCATTTAAGAACGAGTAGTTAGCGGTGATGAGGTCCAGCACGCTGTGATTGCCGCGCAGGACGTCGTTAAGGAAGAGTTCCGTTTCGCGCTCCATCGATTCGCGAAGACCGGCGTCGAAATTGCGGAAAAGGAAAAGGTCGAGTTCCTTGACACGGATGTCACGGAGGAAGAGCCATTGGGCCGCGAAGTTGTTGACCATCGCTTCGGAGCGGGGGTCCTTCAGCATGCGCTGGGTTTGCGCGCGGAGCGTCGCCGGATCTTTGAGTTTGCCCGCCGCCGCTATATCGAGCAATTCGTCATCGGGGAGACTGCTCCACAAGAAGAACGAAAGTCGTGATGCGAGCTCGAGATCGCTTACGGCAAAGGCTTTCGATGCATTGGCGGGCGTGCGTTCCGCGCGATAGAGGAACTGCGGACTCACCAGCATGCGCTCAATGGCGC
>JBDTUY010000101.1:0-11716 GCA_040007495.1 Acidobacteriota bacterium
ACTACCCACAACCCGGCGTCAAGAAGGCGGGAGCGGACGACTCGCGCCGGGACGACCCAAGCTTAGGCAACTGGCGCCACCCTAGCATGAACTTCAAACGCCCGGGCGAGAATTAGTCTATTCCGAGCTGTAGTTAATCTCCAGGCGGCGCGCCTGAACGGCAGCGAACCATAGAACCACGCAGGTGACTGCGGCCAGACCTAGAATCGCGACGGGAACACGCACCGGTTCAGCTGAATTAATCAACAGTTTCAGGATCGGGTTCATGTCAGCATCGGGTGGGGCGACCACCGGGCAGAGCGACTGCAGATAGAAAATGATGCTGAACTTTTTCAAAATCGCTGGCAGGAACATATTCGCGCTTTCCCAAACTTGCACCGCTGCGGCCGGAATAATCGGGTTCTTGAAGAGAAGTCCCGCTGCCAGGAACACGCCTCCGTAGCCGACGCACGCAGCGACCGTGACGCCCAGGTACGCGAGCACGTGGCTCCAACCGGGACCGTTCAGATAGTTTGCAAGCTCGGTTCGATCGATGTGCCACGACATCGCGACTAACTGCAAAGCAGTACTGGTGGTGAAAATCACGATGGTCGCGGTGAGTCCCGCGATGTACTTACCGATCGCCAGGACTTCGCGGCGAATCGGCGTCAGCAGGTAATAGTGCAGGCTCTTGTCGAGCAGTTCTCCCCGAAACAAGTTCGTGAACACGCCGACGCAACCGAAGAAGATAGCTAAGCGCAGATAGAAGAATTGAAAGACTGTTGCAAAAATCAAAAGATCCGCTGCCAATGAGTCGCGCTTGCGGCGGACCACGTTGGTGACTTTGTCATTAACAATGACGAACGTGTATTGTTCTTCGCCGTCCGTGTATTGATAGTTCCGCATCGTGAAATTGCGGCGGACGCTGGTGGACTGGCGAAAGGGCTCGCCGGCGCGCTGCACTACCTGGTCGAGGCTTAAGCCGGGTTGGATTGACTGCAGGAATTCCGCCTTCACGGGTTGCGCAGCGGCCCACGCGCGATTCTCCTCCGCGCCCCGGATCTCCACCAAAGAATGGCCCGCATAAATGAGGACGGGAGCCAAGGCTAGCAGGTATACCCACAAACCGCGCTTGGAGAAAAAAGTCTTCGCCATTTCCAGGCGGACGACGGATAGGATCTGCGAGAGAACCATTTGATTTGTGGGCATCACGAATGTTCCTCGCCGCCGATCAGGTATTCGTACAACGAATTCACGTTATCGTCGGCCGGGGCCACGCTCTCAATATCGATGCCGCTCAGTGCGCTGTGATTCAGCATCTTATAAAATTTGTCTGCGTCACGAGTCTTGATCAGCAGACCGCCGCCATCGGCATGTATGCGAATCTCGACCACGTTGTTCTCATGAAACAGACGCTCGGCTAGAACGCTGGGGTGGGTGCACCGAATCAGCACCTGCATCGGATGCTCACGCATTTCGTCGCGCACACCGCGAATCTGGCCTTCGGCGACTACGTAGCCATTTGCCAGCAGGATCACTTGATCGGAAATCGTGTCGACCTCATGCAGAATATGGCTCGACACGATGACGTGGCGACCCTGCGCGGCGTATTCGCGGAACAGCGCGATGGTTTCGGCGCGGACTAAAGGGTCGAGACCGTTCAGCGGCTCATCGAGGACCAGCACGCGGGGGTCATGCGCAATTGCCTGCGCCAAGCGAATCCGTTGCCGCATGCCTTTGCTATAACCGGCTACTTTGCGATGCGCGGCTTCGCCCAAGCGAACGCGTTGAATGGCCGATTCGGTGGCCGTAGCCGCATCGGCGTTCGACATCCCGAACAGTCGCAAATAGGAATGGATGAACTGATACCCGGTGAAACCGCGTGGGAACGAATCGAATTGCGTCGCGTAGCCGCAGATGCGGAATAGCTTCTGCGGCTCATCCGGACGAATACCGAGCACGTCGATGTCGCCGCGGGTCGGTCGCACCAGACCGGTCAACAAATTCATCAAGGTCGTTTTGCCGGAACCGTTGGGACCGACCAGGCTAGTGATACCCGGCGGGATCGCGAGCGTCACGCGATTCACACCCAACACTTCGCCGTAGAAGCGCGAGACATTGTTGAAGACGATATTCCCGGCCTCGAATATGCGAGTCGGCTCCCCCACGGAAGGCGTTGCAGTGGAAGCCGTCATTTCACGACCTCAAACGCGCGGACTTTCCGTGACAATAAGAAAACGCAGACGGCGGAGATCACGCCTAAAGCGGTCCACGCTTCGCCAACCGTGATGCCAGGATCGGGTACGATGCCGAATAGCTGGGACCAGATCGTGTAAATGACCTGGGTCAGATTCAGCAGGGACCCGTACTCCGTTCGCATGATCTGATTCACGGCACTTCCCAAGCCTGCTCCACCCAAGAACACACCGAGCAACAATGCCCCAGCGGCGACGCGCCACTTGACCCATGCGGAAATGGTCAGCGCGATTAGCGAGAGGAACGCGACCCACAGCATCAGGCCCCCGACCAGCGAAGCGGCGATCCACCAATTCCCTTTCGTCCAATCCCAACCGGCCAAACTCGCTTGCACGGCCCAGACGACCAGACCCGGGACCCAGGTGATAAAAGACAGCAGGATCATCAGCACGCTGGCTTTGCCAAACAGGTATTCGAGCCGCGAGAAAGGACGGCAGAAATACAGAGGCAGCGCGTTGTTCGTCAGGTCAGGCGAGATAAGCGTCGGACCGACGAAAGCCGTCAGAGTGTAAGCCAGAGCCCCTTGGAACCAGCAGAAGGTTAGGAATGTGCCCGGATCGACTTTGAAGATATTGCCTGTCGGAATGCGAAGCGTCTCCAGGAACGAAAGGTTGTTCGCGATGTACACATATCCGATGGCACCCAATGGATAGAAGAAGCATGCCATCAGGAACAGCAACAGGAAGCGGGTCTGGAAGAGGGCCTTGTAGCTGACACGGGGCAGCACCAGAAAGCGCGACCATTGCGGCGTATATGCGCCTTCATAGGCGACGTAGGTTCGCTTGTAGACTGCCACGTTAGGGGGCCGTCACTTTCGCCGGCATTTCCGTCACATTGGAAATAGGCATGGTGTGTTCCGATGCCATGGCCTTCAGGAAGATGTCTTCCAGAGTGTCGCGCCGGAAATTAAGTCTGCGTACTTGCAGGTCGCGCGCCGCAGCCAGACGGTAGATCTCTTTCATGTCGAATTCCAAAGGCACCACCATCTTCAGTCGACCCGGTCCAACGGGGACGCATTCGCACCCCTTAGCCGTAAGTCCTTCGGCAAAACCGGAATCGTCGCCCAGCGTTTCAATCTCCACAAAGCGCTTGTTCGCTGCACGTTCGGCTTCCAGATTTGAATAGTGCACGATGCGACCCTGCTTCAGGATCAGCACCTCTTCACAAGTCTCTTCCACATCGCGCAATAGATGCGAGCAGACGACGAGATTCATCTTGCCGGTCTCGCGCATTTCCTTAATCAGGCGAAGCATTCGCTGACGTGCTGGCGGGTCCAGGCCATTGGTCGGTTCATCCAGGATCACGAGTCGCGGACCATGCACCAGAGCTTGTGCTAGTTTCGCGAGTTGCTTCATGCCCAGCGAATAGGTGCCGAGGTCGCGATAGCGAGCTTCGCCCAGGCCGACATAGAACAGGACTTCGTGCGCGCGTTCCAGTGCGGCTTCGCTGGGCAATCCCGAAAGCTCGCCCATCATGCGCACAAAAGCGACCGCCGTCATGTTGGCGACGAACGAATCGTTTTCCGGCATATAGCCGATCATCGATTTCAGCGCTCGGGCTTCCGCGCGAATGTCGTAGCCGAGAATCGACGCAGTACCGGCGGTTGGCGGACAGAAGCCGAGCAGCGTTTGAATCAGCGTCGACTTCCCTGCTCCGTTGGGACCGAGGAGACCGATGGTGCGGCCACTCAGTTTGCAGCGGAGGTCACGCAGGATCTCGCGGTTACCTAACTTGACGCTCAAGCCATCCAGCGTGATGACCGGAGCGCCGGTACCGGTATTGAAAGCGGGGGGGTTCGGAACATCGGCGGCAGTCTCGACCGGATTCATAGTTTGAGTGAAGGGGGTTCCTATTGGGTCGGCTGCTCAGCAGGAGCACCCGTTGCATTCTGGTGCGGAAAGCCCGACCCGAACAATGGTATCGCGGATGCGAGGTTGCCGGAAGCCAAGCCACCCAGTGTGCTCATACCCAGGTTCAGCAGGTTGCCCCGGCTCCCGACCGTGATGTGGTCTGCTGCACCGTAGAGATAGACAACGCCAGGGTTGCGATTCTCCGTAAAAGTTCGAATTCGTGACTGTTGGTCGGCCGGAAGCAAGCCGGTGGCGGAGATCTGATCGGCAAACGGCCCGACCACGGGTCCGAAGTTATAGTAGAGAATTCCAGAGACATTCCCATGCGTGTCGGTCGGCAATTGCGACCGGAATTCGGATGCATGCGGCAGCGTCAATCCAGCGGCTCGATTGGAAATCGCGGTCAACAACAAGTTGCGATTGGCCCCTGCCAGCATATAACCGTCGATGAACGTGTAGTGAATCGTAATCGCAGGGACCGTGAGGGCCAGCGTATAGAATTTACGATTCCCCACCATTTCGTCCGTCAACTTCGGAGCGGAAGCCGGGTTCAACGCGGCATCCTCCGTCGCCAACCGCTGCACCAGTTTCTCTATCGACGCTTGCAGGTTGGCGGGCTTCTCAACCTCCAGAACCAGCTTCCAATCCGGGAAAGGGAGGATTGCGCCATCTACCGCTATGGTCGCTTCCCCGCCCAGGGTACCAGCAAAGTCTTCCAATGGGTCCATGCCAGTTCGGGTGCGGAACATCTCCAAAAACTGGGGCGCGTTGGGGCTAACCATTCCCAGCAGCTGGCTTAAAAGATCGCGCGGATTCCGAGTAGCAAAGGCCGCTGCGAAACTGGCTTGCGCTGAAACGAATTCCAGCGACCCGATCGGGCCGGGTGCCGCCAGCCATTTAGACAAGCCATGAAAGTCTCCATGCAGCGTCATGGACGAGGAGTCCACAGAACCCGGACTCGCAGCGGTACGCTCCGCAATCATGAACCGGAGCCCCTTCACTCCTGCGTCCGTGCCGCCGACGTTGGTTGGACTCGTAATAGTGGATGGTCGCGCGTTTGCCACATTGGTCAATACGGCGTGCGCCGACATTTGTTCCAGATTTGCGGCAAATAACTGACCCTTGCCTTTGTGGTAGGCCTCGGCCACCTTGGCTCCGAATGCTCCTTTGGCAAATTCGCCAGCAGGAGAAATCGTGTCCGCACCCAACACCACCAAGCTGCCTTCGATCGCGTAGGACCGATTCGGACCGGGTTGCTCCAACAACTCACGCAACGCCAGCTCCCGCGCGGGGTCGCGAAGTTCCGCCAGCGCTATAGGCCAGCCCTTGCCGGACCCGGCGATCAGAATCTCGTCCCCCAAAAATTCGCCAATCTGACGAACGCGTTCGACTGCCAGATGCATCTCCTGCGATCGGGAGGAGTTCAACCAGGCAGCCAACTCCGGGCTGGTCTTGGCGCGATCTTCAAAATTCTGCTTCGCGTCCGCTAGCGCTTGGCTCAAGTTAGGAAATGACACGACCATGACAGCATCCGCCGGCAGGTGGTCCAGTAGCGAGCCGCCATCGTGCGCGTCCGTGGAGCCGACCGCTGGTATTTCTTTAGGACGCAAGTCGGCGAGCAGCGCAGAGTAGCGGGCGAAATTGCGACTCCAGGCGAGTTCGCTTTCAACCGAGGTCGGGGCAAGTTCGGAGTGGCTGGTCGACTGCTCCCCTCGATGGAGTAGCGTCGTAACCCCGGCATACTCGATTTGGACCTCGCCTTCGACCACCGAAACTCGCGAGCCCTTCAGCCCTTGGCTGACGCCAAAGATCGTGCCCTTCACTGAGATCAGGAAGTCAGGGGTCGCGACCTCCAGTTTGCCTTTGCCCTGATTGGCGGCTTCGACCAGAATGTCGCCGCGGTTCAGGTGAATGGTCCGCCCCAACCAACGCTCCGTCAGATTCAGTTCGCTGCGCTCCGCCATCTCAACAGTGGACCCATCACGGAGGCGGATCACGGCATGGGAATCCCGGCCCGTACGAATCTCCTGATTTTCATCAATGCCCGCGCCGACCATTAGCGGTTCGGTACCCGTGGCGGAAACGGTCAGCAACGTTCCTTCGATGGCGGCGACGGTACCGCGAGGTCCGTTGGGTGCCAACGCCCGGTTCAGGACCGGTGGCAACGCGAAGCCCAGTCCGACCGTCACAGCAGCAGCGGCGGCGATCATCATGACTCGGCGAATCATGGGACGAGGGCGGTTGGGCATCCGGAGGACCTTGCGAGGCTCAGGTTCGCCCATGACCTTGTGGCGGCAGGCGATGCACGAACTCAGGTGGTCGTCGAGCAACATGCGGCGAGCATCGCTTAACGTGCCAGAACGGTAGCCCATCAGATCAGGCTCGAAGCTGGCGCACAAACCTAGTCCTGCAGCACCCCTTTCGGCCTGAAGTTTCTGCCACACACGATCACGGCTGGCGGCCACTATCTCGGGCTCGGGACTGGTTTTGACGGACGCTACAATTTGATCCAGGTCGCTTTGCTTCAGATCGTTGGGCTTCATACTCTGACCTCGTATAATCCAAAACTTTCTACTACTGAATCTATCTGACTGATTTGCAACCGGTTTTCAGTCATCATGCGCGCGCTCCGACCAGCCGAAGTTCCTGCTGTAATTTGCGCCTGGCACGGTGCAGAATCACTCCGACCAGCAACGTTGAGATCCCCAAAGCCTTGGCGATTTCGGGATTCTTCTGATCTTCTATATGCCGCAGCGTGAACACCTCAGCCCAACGCGTGGGGAGCTTCGCTAGTGCCTCACGAAGTTGCTTGCCAAGGTCGTACTGCGCCACGTGGGTCTGTTCAGGATTCGGGCGACTGGAAGGCATCCGGTCGAGTTCTACCTCAACGGATTCGCGACGCGCCCGGACTACATCCAGTGCCGCATTGACGGCGGATCGGCGCAGATAGCTCTCCGGATTGTCGATCGTCGCGGGCGCATTAGCCGCGTTCCCACGGCGCAAAAGTCGGAGAAATACCGTGTGCAGGACATCCTCGGCATCGGCCGCGCTGCCCGTAATTCGATAGGCTGCCGCGAAGACGATACCGTGGTGATCCCGATAGAGCAGGTCGAGAGCTTCCGGCGGCTTTCCGGCAAACTCTGAAGGCGGGATTATCTGATCCACATCGCTACTTTCCTCGCGCACCGCTAAACTGGATGAGTTGGCCATAACTTTATCAAAGGACGCACGTCGGCACTAGTATTGACTGCCGCCCGGGCAAATTATTACATGGACCTGTCGGCCACCCTACACCTATATATAGTAGGTGTTACAGATTGCCCCCAACATTCTGTGGTTTACCCGCTTGCCTTTCTCCTCAGATGCGTTTAGGATGGATTCTACTCCTCCCCTGAGTTCGGTTCGATGGACAGTAGTCTAACGAGCGATAAGTTAGAGACCTGTCCTCCCGAGTAGTCACCCCGGACGACGTAACGTCCTGGCATCAGATTGTTCTTTAAGAAAGGGGACCTCCCTTGCTGAAACTAAAGCGCGTAGACATTCAAGGCTTCAAGTCTTTTTATGATCGCAGCGACATGAAGTTCCACGGATCCGGCATTGCGGCCATCGTTGGCCCGAACGGCTGCGGGAAGTCGAACATCAGTGACGCCATCAGTTGGGTGCTGGGCGAGCAGAGCGCCAAGAGTTTGCGCGGCGTCCGTATGGAAGATGTGATCTTCGCAGGAACGCGTGATCGCAAGCCTCTGGGCATGGCGCAAGTCACGCTCACCATGGTGGAGCCTCGCGGACAAGCCGTGATGCCGATTGAGGTGGTGGTGGCGGAAGAAGTTCCAGAAGCGGTTGCCGCTGCGGCGATGGCTCCGTTGACGGGGAATGTGACGACGGACGTTCCCACGGAGAATCCGGACGGTCCGGAGCGGGCGACGTTGGGACCTGACACCGAGCCTCGGCAATCCGGACGCGGGCATCATGTGGGCCATGCGGGCGAAATCACCATTACGCGTCGGCTGTATCGCAGTGGTGAGAGCGAGTACCTGATCAACGGGAAGTCGGCTCGGCTGCGTGACATTCAGGACATTTTCAGCGGCACAGGCCTGGGTCCGGAAAGCTACGCGATTATCGAGCAGGGCCGCATCGGGCAGATTCTATCGAACAAGCCTGCGGATCGACGGGCGATTATCGAAGAAGCGGCGGGCATCGGACGCTACAAGACGCGCAAGCGGTTGGCGGAATCGAAGCTGGAAAGCTCGCGGCAGAACCTCTCTCGCGTCTTCGACATTCTGGAAGAGGTCGGACGGCAGGTCAATTCGCTGAAGCGGCAGGCATCCAAGGCCAAGCGCTACGAAGAACTGCGCGGCGAACTGGTCAGTCATCTGCGGACGGCGGTGTCGGGTCGCTTCTACATGTTGGAGAAGGAAGCGTCGTCGCTATCGGAAGCGCTGACCCAGGCACAAGCGTCATTCCTTGATTTAACCCAAAAGCTTCAGACGCAGGAACGCGAGCATGCTGTCACGCAGGAAGCTTGCTATCTGACCGACGCCGAGTTGACGTCGGCACGGGCGAAGTTGGCTGAGTTGAATTTGGAATCGGAGAGGACACGCGGTCGTCTTGAACTGCAAGCCAAGCAGATCGGGGGAATTGACGACCGTCTGGCGGCCGGCGAAATCGAATCGCAGGATCTGGATGGACGCCGCGAGCGTGAGCAGGCCGAGTTCGATGCGCATCAGCAATCGTTGCTGCGCTTGGACGAAGAGATCGCGTCCATGCGGGCTCGCTTGCAGGAGCGAACGGTTGAGCGCGACGGGTTGCAGAACGATCTGCGGGTGCGAGAGCGTTCGATTGAAGAGGCCCGGACTCAGGTACTGAAGTTGGTAGGCGAAGCGTCGACCTTGCGCAATCAAGTGGTCCAGATCGATGAGTATTTGGCGTCGATGGAGCGTGATACGGCTCGTTTGAAGCGGGATGAGGATTCGTCTGTTGCGGATCTAGGACGGCTGGAAAACGTCAAGGCCGAGCTATCCGAGCGGCTGTCGGCCCGTCAGCTGGAGCTGGAGTCGCTGGCGGACCGTCGGGCACGGGTCGAAGAAGAACTGCAGACTGGCAAGGCGCAGATCCAGCAATCGCGGCATCAGTTGGAGGAAACTCGTGCGACGTTATCGCGGCAAAAGGCACGACGCGATTCGCTTGACGAGATCCTTTCGCATCGGGCGTATACAACTGAATCCGTCAAGCGTTTGTTCACGGCGATCGACAAGGGGCAGGCCGACGGCTTGAAGCCCAAGGGCGTGCTGGCGGACTTCGTCGAAGTGATCGACCCAGCGTGGGAAAAAGCTTCGGAAGCGTTTCTTCACGAAGAACTGGAATACGTGGTCGTTGGCGATTGGAATGATGCGCGGCAGGGCGTGAACTTGATGCGTGCCGAAGCGGGTGGGCGCGCGACGTTCCTGGTGCATGACAGCATGCAGTCGTCTGATGTGCCGATGCTCGCAACTCCTGAAGACGCCGGAGTGGTCGGTCGGCTGAGCGCCGCTGTTCGCCTGACCAACGGGTTCACGGGCAAGACCGAAGTTCTGTTGCCTCGTTTAGCGAGTTGCTTCCTGGTGCAGGATCACACCGATGCACAACGGCTGGCTGCTGCGCATCCGCACTATTCCTTCCTGTTGCCGGACGGCACAAGCTATCGCGGCGCTGCGGTGACGGGCGGAAATAAGAACTCCAGCGGCCCCCTGGCGTTGAAGCGCGAGATGCGCGAGTTGAGCGGCTTAGTAGAAAAGCATCAGCGTGAGATGGACGCTCTGATCAGCGCCTTGGAACAACATGAACGCGCCACGGCGCAGTTGACCGAGGAGTTGGAGCATGTTCGCGGCATGCAGCAGGCGCAGGAAAAAGATGCGCTGGCCTTGGATCACGAACAGCGCAAGCTGGCGGAAGAAAGCGCCCGGGCCGGGTCGCGATTGTCGGCGGCTCGTTTGGAACTGGACCGTCTACAGACGCAGGGCGAACAGAAGCGGGCGCAGCGCGAAGCCAGTCAGTCTGCTGTGGCCGAGCGCGAGCAACTGCGCTTCAACCAGGAAATGGTACTGGAAGGCATTCGGGCCGAAGTCGCTGGATTGCAGAGCCAGGTCGCGGCAGCGGGCGAAGAGCATGCTGCGTTGCGAGCCGAACTGGTCGGCGTAGAAGAGCGTCTGCGCGGAGAAAAGACTGCGGCTGGACGGATTGACGCGCAGATCCGGCAGATCGTAGCGCGTCGCGAAGAGCTCTTCCGTGAAATGGAGCGGATGGGTATTGAGCGTGCCCGGCTACTGGAAGATAACATCGGTCGGGATCAACGCGCGGTGCAGCTGGCGGAAGAATGCACGATCGTCAGCAGCCAAGTGCAACGTTTGATCGAAGTCGAAGCAGCGGGACGCGCCGGGTTGGCGGCCTTGGACGAATCCTTACGCGGGTTGCGCATCGAATCGCAGTCGGCACAGGAACGCCGCGGTGCGATCGAGCTCGAGTTGGTGAAGAAGCAGAGCGATCTGCGCCACCTGGATGAAACCAGCCGCAAGGAATTGGGCGAATCGGCATCGGCAATCGCAGAGTCAGTGTTCGCGCTGCTTGCAGCGGGTGAGAATGCTGAACCCCAGACCGAAGAAAGCACCGCCGAAGCGCTTACTCTCAGCGAGTCCTCTGTAACGGAAGCTGAGGAGAAGTACCTGGAGGTTCGCGCTCGCATTGAAGCTCTGGGGCCTGTGAACACGCAGGCTCTTGAGGAATTCCAGGAAGCGTCGCAACGCTACGAGTTCCTGAACACGCAGAGGCAGGATCTGCTGGACTCGATTCGCGATACGGAGAAGGCGATTCAGGAGCTGGACGTCGAATCGCGACGCCGGTTCAAGGACGCGTTTGAGATCGTCAACGAGAACTTTAAGCACATGTTCCGGACGCTGTTCGGCGGAGGCCAGGGCGAGATGCGCCTGACTGACGAATCGAACCTGAGCGAGAGCGGCATCGACATCATGGCGTCGCCTCCGGGCAAGAAGCTGCAGAACGTCGCGCTGCTATCGGGCGGTGAGAAGTGTCTGACGGCGATGGCTCTGCTGATGGGCATTTTCCGCTATACACCGAGCCCGTTCTGCATCCTGGACGAAGTCGACGCGCCGCTCGATGAGGCGAATATCCAACGACTAACTCGCTTGATTAAAGAGATGTCGAGCGAGACGCAGTTCATCGTAATCACGCACGCCAAGCGAACGATGGAGGTCGCGCAGGCGCTGTACGGCGTGACGATGCAGGAGCCGGGATTGTCTACCTTGGTCAGCGTGCGGTTCGATGCTCCACCAGCGGTAGCGGCTCCCGAGCCGGTGGGTGAATTGGTCGGAGTGTAGGAAGGCGGGTCGCCGGACCCGCTCGGAGGCGCTGCCTCCGTTTTTGTGCTTCAAAGCAGCCAGCCCGGCGGCTGGCTGCGGACCCGGCGGTCCGCCTTCCTTTGGGGTCTGATATTCTGTGAGTCGCCATGCGTAGACTCATTCTTCCTTCCTCTCTCCTGATCGCGGCCAGTGGAGCTGCACTGCTGATGGCGCAGGCGACCAAGGGCTGGACCTTGCAGGATCTCTTCACCCGCAACATCGGGACGAAGGAAGATCAGG
>JBDTUY010000102.1:0-11557 GCA_040007495.1 Acidobacteriota bacterium
GCTCGCTTCATACCGCTGACCACTTTGGCCGCGGTGCTGTTCGTGGTCGCCTACAACATGGGGGAATGGCGCGGAATCCCGGCGATTCTACGGCTCGACCTACCGGAAAAGGCCGTCTGGCTGATTACCTTCGTGCTGACGGTGGTGGCCGATCTGACCTTGGCAGTTGAAGTCGGCATGGGCCTGGCTTCCCTGCTCTACATCTATCGAATTTCAGAGACCACCAGCGTGTCGCTAGTCACGCCGGATTACATCGAAAGCGGGAAACAGCACAGCTTACAGGATAAGGACATTCCGCCGTACGTCTCGATCCTCCGAATTCACGGCCCATTCCTGTTCGGGACCACACAGCAGTTGACCGAACAAACCGCCGACCCTTCGCGTTTTGGCCCAATCGTCATCATCCGGCTGCGCAACATGAACGCGATCGATGCCACGGGTCTGCATGCGTTGGCGGGTGCCTGTGATCGCCTTAAGAATTCAGGACGGACGCTCCTGCTGTGCGGGGCACGTCATCAACCTCGGGCCTTTCTGCACCGCGCCGAATTCGTAGAACATATTGGGATCGAGAATATTCTACCCGACGTGAACCAAGCCTTGGCGCGCGCGCGGAGCCTTCACGAATCATCGCATTCGAGTGGCGCACCTCCGACGCTGTAAGCTAGAAGAGACCTTCGCTCAATGGACCCTTCATCGCACGACAGACCCGCTAACGGCAAACCCGCTCCAGATCTCAAGTTGGCTGGCGTAGTGCATGACCTGAACAACGTTTTCCAGACGCTAGTCGAGGTAGCGGATCTGCTTACCTACGAAAGCGTGGACCCCAACGGGGCCAAGCTTTCGGCGGCGATCCTGCGGAGTGTGGAGCGCGGCAAGCGAATTACAGAGTCCCTGGTAGCCGACGGGTTAGTGATGGCAGGGCCGCATTCGGTTGGTCTTGGCATTCCGTTGGAACAGGTTCTATCCAACGCCATCGCATTCGTCGAGGACACTCAAATCTCCGGTCGCGGTCCGTCGATGCGGGTTTCCTGCGATCTTGAACCCGGCATATCATTGGGCGGCGAGAGCAGTGGCGGATGGGCGTGGGAAAGGGTGTTCATCAATCTGTTCATGAACTCCCTACGTGCGATGCCTGACGGTGGCGGCGTATTCGTATCTGCAAGGCGTGCCGCAAGCAGACCGGGGAGCATTGCGGAAATTCGCGTGCGGGATGAAGGACCGGGCATCGCAGCCGATCTGCTGGACTGCCTGTTTGAACCTCATGTATCAGGCAGCGCATCGACGGGCCTGGGACTGCACATCGTCAAGACGATCGTCGAGAGCAAAGGCGGTACGGTTGAGGCTGTACGGAAAACCCAGCATCCAGGTGCGGAATTCCTGATTCTCGCGCCCATGGCGCAGAGCGAAGAGGTGAATATTGCGGTGGGACGCCCGGCTCACGCGTAGGGCCTTCTCACCGGAGTAGCTACGCGGCTATTTCGCGCGACCGGCGACTTGCAATTTACTCAGCGACTCGGCGTACGCCGCGATGCCTTTGTAGAGTGCTTCTGCAATCCGCTCTCTGTGCTCCGGAGTGCGTAGCAGTTGCTCGTCGCGCGAATTGGAAAGATAGCCGATTTCGGCCAGCACGCTCGGCATGTCGGCACCAATCAAAACCACAAAGGGAGCCTTCTTGACGCCGCGATCCCGGGCCTCTTTGTTCTGCTTCAGAACCGCGGAATGCAGATTGCTCTGTACACGAAGAGCGAGTTCGCGCGATTCGGCGAGCTTGGCATGCAAGGCAATCTGCGACAGCACCTCTCGCAATTGGCCGATGGATCGGGATGACGTCGCGTTTTCACGCGCGGCCAACTCCGTATCGTCTTTTGTCGAGTTGAAATTCAGATAGTACGTCTCGATACCCGCCACCGATTTGAAAGGCGACGAGTTGGCGTGAATAGACAGGAAAAGATCGGCCTTACTCTCATTCGCGATCTTGGTCCGCTCCTCAAGGCCCACGTAGGTGTCGTCGCTGCGGGTCAGTACAACCTCACTACCCAACCGATCGCGGACCAGAATGGCCAGCCGCTTAGCGATGTCGAGCGTCAGGTCTTTCTCCACCATGCCGGATTTGCCGCGCGTGCCAGGATCGTTGCCGCCGTGCCCTGCGTCGATCACCACGCGGCCGAGCTTCAAGCCCAATACCCTGGTCAGAGAACGGTCGCCATTGGCATTCTTAGCCGCAGGCGTGGGTTCGATGCCACGATTGGCTCCCGGCGTTGGAGTGGCGGGCGCGAGATCAAGTTTAGAAGATTCGGGCTTGGTTGGATCTGGAGCTTTGATCGGGTCTGGACGCGGGATCTCCACTCTGGCCAGTACCGCTACAGGTGCGGAGCTTGCCGGGCGCACGTCCGCCACCGGGACCGGAGCCTGCACTGCGGATGCCGCAGGTACCACGGGCGCATTCGAGCTAACATTCGAACTAACTAGGGGAGTCGTCGGCGCAGTAGAACGATTCGGGCGCGCGCTGGAACGCAACTCGATCATCAGCCGTTCGGGATTAGAAAGCTGGGCTGCCGTGAACTCAACATTTTCTTCCACGTCGAGCACGACGCGCGTGGAGCCAGGTTGATTCTCCGCGATGCGGATCTGCTTCAGCAGGTTATCGCCGACCTTCAGCGACTTGATCCCTTTACCCACCATTTCTGGATCGGCGTTCGGGATATCAAAGAAGATCCGCGCCGGTCCGGTTAAACGGTCCGACTTGAATTGGAACTCGCCGCTGACCTGAATGGCGACGCGGGTGATTTCGCCGCTGCTCCAGAAGCGAACTTCGGTTACGTGGGTGTCCCTTTTGGCGCCGGCGGCTAGACATGAGGGTACTGCGGCGCTAAGAAGCGTCAGTGCAACCAGGGTGCCTGCTAGACGGCTAAGCCTAGCGGGGCGCTGTTCGGAGATGCAACCGGCCTTGTTCATCGACAAACTGCTCCAGTTTCGGGTGCGTCTCCTCCGTCGTCATAGCTACTTGTACGGCAGGTACTACATTCGCCACAGGTAGAGTCTCTTCCGGACCCTTACCTTGCGCGGACGATACTGCGGCAACCGCCGGCGTAAATCCAGCTGCCTTCCGCGCTTCTACATACCCCGCAGATACCCGTTCCACATATGCTTGCGTTTCCGGGTAAGGCGGAATCTGCTGTTTATATTTTTGCACGGCGGCGGGTCCAGCGTTGTAAGCTGCCAACGCCAGCCGGTCGTCCCGGTACAGATCTTGTAACTGCTTCAGATAGCGAACCCCTGCTTCAATGTTCTGCTTTGGATCGAAACTGTTGGACACACCCAGGTCATGCGCTGTTGGCGGCATCAACTGCATCAGTCCGCGCGCTCCTTT
This sequence comes from Acidobacteriota bacterium, assembly GCA_040007495.1. Classification (GTDB taxonomy): domain Bacteria; phylum Acidobacteriota; class Terriglobia; order Bryobacterales; family Bryobacteraceae; genus Palsa-187. The sequence continues at coordinate 3,371 of JBDTUY010000102.1, forward strand.
GGGGGATTCCGCAAAGGCGTTATAGTTGCTCTCTACCTGGATAATCGAATGGACCAGGAAGGGATCGACGTGGTTGGCCGACGCCGCATCATCCACAATTCGTGCGATATAGGCCGGGGGCTTGGCCAGTGGCGTGGCTCGCGCCGGCTTCACTTTACCGCTAAGGACATTGCTTGGCGTATTACTCGACGTGTTGCTTGGTGACACAGCAGGCAGAGCGATCACAACGCTGGTCAGCTTTCCTGTTCGCTTATCCGCGCGAACCACGATCATTTTTCGGGTCGGCGTGGCGGTTGCAGCTGTAGGGGCGTCAGCCGTCATCCCTCCCGGCTGAGGGCTGGAGACAACACTAGCGTTGGTTTCAGCAGGCGCGGGGGAGGTGGCCATCAGCAAAACCGTTATAAGTGATAACAACGATGTGGAACAATTATACACTGTTTTGTTTAGGATGCCGAAAGGAAAAATCCACTTCATCCTGTGGCGGTCGACTGCTACCATCTTGTCATGAGTCAGGCTGTCGCGGTTTTTCAGGCCGCAGGATTGGGCGGGCGCAGTTCCGGCTTGGTTCTGGACAAGGCTTAGGCCAAAGTTCTCAAACTCTATTCTTACAAGCTTCTCAAAATGCAAAATTTTTCTTTCCAATACAAAAATCGACTAAGCGCAACCAATGGAACCACTTAGCCCTGATTCAATGGATGAAAATCTGGTTGGGAAACCGGATCGCGACGGTGTAGAACACAACGCCAGTGACCCTTATATCGAGTTCTCCCACGTCTATAAGACGTTCGACAAGCCGGTTTTAGTCGAGGTCAGTTTTGATTTAATGGCAGGCGAGACCCTGGCGATCATCGGACGCAGCGGCGTGGGTAAGTCCGTGAGTCTGGCGCACATCATGGGGTTTCTGAAGCCCGACAGTGGCCGGATCAAGGTGGCCTACCAGGACATCACCAACATGCGCGAGTCCGAATTACGCCAGATACGCAAGAAAGTGACGATGGTGTTCCAGTCCGGGGCGCTGTTCGATTCGCTGACAGTGGGGGAGAATATCGAATTCTCTTTAGAATTGCGCGAAGACTACGACGACGAGAACAAGCACGACGTGGTGCGAGGTCTGTTACAAATGGTGGACCTCGCTGAATTTGTCGACACCTATCCGGGGTCGTTATCGACGGGTCATAAGCGTGCTGTCGCAATCGCCCGGGCTTTGGCCGCGCAACCGGAGTGCGTGCTGTACGACGAACCGACCACCATGGTCGACCCGATCATGGGAGATCATCTGGCGAGCTTGATGGTCCGCCTGAAGACGCAATTGAAACTTACATCCGTAGTGGTCACGCACGATCTGGACCTGATGCGCCGAGTGGCGGATAAAGTCGTGGTGCTGCACGAAGGTCACGCGATTTACTTTGGTCCAGTGAAGGATCTGGGGGCGTCCCCACATCCGCACATCAAGGAGTTTCTCGCGATGGATCGCGTTGAGGCTTAAGGTAGCAACGAGCAGTAATGGGGGGGGGCGGGACCCTAGTCCCGCAGCCAGCCCTCGGCTGGCTTACCAAAAAGAATTTTGAAGCCGAGGCAAGGGCCTCGGCGCGGGACAAGGGTCCCGCCCCCCATCGCGCTAAATGTTTTACTCGCTCGCTTCCAACTCGGCGGAAGCGGCTTCCCACTCCGCAACGCGAACTTCTAGTTCCTGAGCATTCTTCGTCAATTGCTCATTCAACCGCACCGTCTCTTCGGAGCTTTTGAAATCCGCCAGAGCCGCTTCGCATTGGGCGATATTTGATTCCAACGCCGCTACGGTCGCTTCCAGCTCTTTCAAACGATCACGAAGCTTCTGCAGCTTCATCGGATTGACGCGCTTGGCAGGGGTGGCGGCGACGGGGGCCGCAATAACCGCCAGCGGAGCAGCGGTCACACTGAAAATGGAAGGGGCCGCTTCATTTCCACCGGCTTTGCGCCACAGGTAGTCTTCGTAATTACCCGGATACACATGGACGTGGCCCTCTTCGATCTCAAAGATCCGCGTTGCCAGGTTGTCGATGAAGTAGCGATCATGCGAAACAAAGACGACGGTTCCCGTGTAACCGCGCAGCGATTCCAGCAGGACGTCTTTCGCGCGCATATCCAAGTGATTGGTCGGTTCGTCCAACAGCAGGAAGTTCGACGGAGCCAGCAACAGCTTGGCCAGTGCGTAGCGATTGCGTTCGCCTCCGCTCAACACGCCGATCTTTTTGAACACATCGTCTTCACTGAACAGGAAGCATCCAAGCAGGCTGCGTAGCTGGGTTTGGGTAGATCGTGGAGCGGCGCTTGAGATATCGCTCAACAGACTCGCGTCTTTGTCGAGCTCCTTATATTGATCCTGCGCGAAGTAATCGACTGCGGTGTTATGACCCAGTGTGAAGCTACCGGTGCTAAGTGGCTCGGTACCGGATAGCAACTTGATCAACGTGGATTTGCCAGCGCCGTTGATGCCGACCAGCGCGATGCGATCGCCGCGCTCGATGACGAAGCTCGCCTCACTGAATACGTGCTTGGTGCCGTAGCTTTTGGAGACATCCTTGAACTCGGCGACCACACGTCCGCTGGGCTTCGGCTGCGGAAAGGAAAAATGGATGGTGTTTTCTTCCGGCGGAATCTCTATGCGCTCAATCTTGTCGAGTTCCTTGATGCGGCTCTGCACCTGCTTGGCCTTGGTAGCCTGCGCGCGGAAGCGGTTGATGAAGGCTTCCAACTGTTCAATACGCTCGCGTTGATTCCGGTACGCGGCTTCCAATTGCGACTTGCGCTCGCCTTTCTGCGCAAGATATTTCTCGTAGTTGCCGCTGTAGAAGTAGACCTTCTTGTTCCAAACCTCAATCGTTCGTTCGACTGTGACGTCGAGGAAATAGCGATCGTGTGAGATCAGAATGTAACCGAACGGATAGCTGGTAAGGTAGCCTTCCAGCCAGTTGCGAGCTTCGAGATCCAGATGGTTGGTCGGCTCATCGAGCAGCAATAGGTTCGGCTTCTGCAGCAGCAATTTTGCCAGGGCGATGCGCATCTGCCAACCGCCGGAGAATTCTTCGGTGAACCGCGGCCAGTCATGCTTGCTGAACCCAAGACCGTTCAGCACGGAACCGACCTGCGCCTCAATCGCATAGCCGTCACGATTACGGAATTCCGTATCGATGTGATGCAGACGATCCGACGCGGCCAGGTATTCCTCACTGGCCGGGTCCAGCTCTGCGAGGCTGTGGTGCAGCGTTTCCAACTCCTGCTCCATACCTTTCAGATCGTCAAACACGCTCATGCATTCGGCGAACACCGAACGTCCAGCGAGCGACAGGCCGTCTTGCGGCAGATAACCGAGAGTGGTGCCCTTGGTCGCGCTGAGGATGCCGTAATCAAGCGACTCCATGCCCGCGATAATCTTCAGCAGCGTGGATTTGCCAGTTCCGTTGCCGCCCACCAGACCAGTGCGTTCCTTGGGCGTGATCAGCCAGTCGCAGTTTTCGAACAGAAGCTTGTGGCCGTAGCGCTTACCGGCGCCTTGCAGTTGAATCATGTGGATTTAAAGAGTATTTGAGGCTACTGCAGAAACTTCAGAGAGCGGGAAATGAAGGCTTTCATTTCACCGCGTTTAACGACCGCGTCCAGAAAGCCGTGTTCCAGGAGGAATTCGCTGCGCTGGAAGCCTTTCGGCAGCTTTTGACGAATCGTCTGTTCAATCACGCGCGGGCCTGCGAAGCCGATCAACGCTCCGGGTTCACCGATGTTGAGATCGCCCAGCATCGCGAAACTGGCCGTCACTCCGCCGGTGGTCGGGTCCGTCAGGACGCTGATGTAGGGAACCTTTGCTTCATCCAAACGCATCAGCGCAGCGCTGATTTTGGCGAGTTGCATCAGACTGATCAGGCCCTCCTGCATGCGAGCGCCGCCTGACGCAGACACGATAATCAAAGGCGCGCGCATCTCCATCGAACGTTCCACAGCTCGGGTGATCTTCTCGCCGACCACCGCGCCCATGCTGCCGCCGATAAAGCGTAGCTCCATCGCACAAATATTGACGCGACGCCCGTCGAGCAAGCCGGAAGCAGACAGCAGAGCATCGCTCATGCCGGTGGCGGCTTGCATGTCCTTGAGGCGAGCGGCATAGCTCTTCGAGTCGACAAAACCCAACGGGTCAGTCGTGATCAAATTGCTGTCGAACTCTTCAAACTCGCCATCGAACAGCATCACCAGCCGTTCGCGCGCGGAGATGCGGAAATGGAAGTCGCACTTGGGGCAACACTGCAGATTCTCATCCAGAGCCTTCTTCCAAATGATCTGGGTGCACTGGTCGCACTTGAGCCACAGACCTTCGGTGCGGACGCGGCGCTCCTGATCGGATGTATCTTCTTCAACTCCGGACTTTTCGCGAGTAAACCAAGCCATGATTATGCATCTTTAGGGTAACAGGCTGGCACTGGCGGATGCGGATCAAGCGATAATAATTGGTCGCCGATGCACGCACATAAACGCCGATTTACGGACATGAGCCAGTGGTCGAGAGATGATGCTTAGCGCACGACGCCGGTCATGGGACTGCTGGCCGACGCGTAGAGCTTCTTCGGCATGCGCCCGGCCAGGAACGCGTAGCGTCCCGCCTGCACTGCGAGGTTCATGGCCATTGCCATCGCGACGGAATCTTCGGCAGCTGCGATAGCGGTGTTCATCAGAACTCCGTCGAAGCCCAGTTCCATAGCGATCGCCGCATCGGAGGCCGTGCCAACTCCTGCGTCAACGATCAACGGGACGCCGGTAATCATCTCGCGCATGATCCGCAGATTGGTTAGATTTTGAATGCCCAGTCCGCTTCCAATGGGAGCACCTAGCGGCATCACTGCCGCTGCGCCCGCGTCGATCAAACGTTTCGCGTTCACTAGATCGTCGTTGGTGTAAGGAAGTACAACAAAACCCTCTTTGGCGAGAACGCGGGTGGCTTCCACCAAGCCGGCATTGTCGGGGAATAGCGTGCGCTCATCCCCGATCACTTCGAGCTTCACCCAATTCGACATCCCTGCCTCGCGACCCAGACGCGCCGTGCGGATGGCTTCGTCCGCCGTGAAGCAGGCTGCGGTATTCGGCAGCAGAAAGTATTTGGAGGTGTCGATGTAATCCAGCAGCGATTCCTGGGTCCGGTCGAGATTCACGCGCCGGACAGCAACCGTGACAACTTCGGAGCCTGAAGCATCATGGCAGCGGGCCATTTCCTGATGACTGCGGTACTTGCCGGTGCCGATCAACAAACGAGAACGGAAGGATCGTCCGGCAATGGTCAAACTGTCCATACTCGTATTGTATCGAGTGGATCGGACCGAGAGACTTTGAGAAATTGAAGTGGCGCGACCTGAGGCCAACCGCTCCCTTTAGTCCCGGCTCTGTAACGGTGGATGATCTGGGCCGCGACCACAGGGAGCGGTTGGCCTGCACAGAGAGTACAGCTCGCGCGACCGCTAGTCGACGAAACCCTTCCAGGTATTGCCCTGCTCATCGCGGAGCGTGACGGCTTGCCCGTAGGCTACGCCGCTCATGGACTTGCCTTTGGCGTCGCGGAAGCGGTACTGGACGGAGTCATCGTCGTTGAGCACGGCAGCACCCAACCACACATTGCCGTATTCGTCCTTCAGCCGAATGTAGTCACCCTGACCGTGTCCGGAGACGCGAGTCTTGGTCTTTTCGTCCTGCAAAAAGAAGTTTCCGCCGGGAATGGTTGACCTGCTGCGTTTTCGTTTGAGGATCATCGCGGCCCTAGTGTCTGCGTCAATGTATGCAATCGCTCCGATCATTATGCTGGTACCGTACTGTTTGAACCATCAGGCATTTACCTTACAACGGGGTGTTTTGCCACGCTGCAGGGGGCCTAGGCCTGCTTACCTGCAGCGCGATAGACTCGATCCATGCGAGCCGTGATTCAGAGAGTTACTCAGGCCAAAGTTGAAGTGGACGGAGCTATCGTCGGCCAGATTGAGCGCGGGTTGCTGGTTCTGCTGGGGGTGGCCAAGGGCGATACCAACGCCGATGCCGATTACCTGGCCGCCAAGATCCCTGACCTGCGTATCTTCTCCGACGCCAACGGCAAAATGAACCTGAGCCTGCGGGACACGGGCGGTGCTCTACTAGCCGTGTCGCAATTTACGCTGTACGGCGATTGCCGCAAGGGACGTCGACCGGGCTTCGATCAAGCGGCGGTTCCAGAGGATGCTCGGGCACTGTATGAACATTTTGTCGAGGCGATGCGCAAGACCGGCGTTCACGTTGCGACTGGAGTGTTTCAAGCCGACATGGCTGTCAGTTTGGTGAACGATGGTCCTGTAACGCTGATCGTTGAGAGCCGTTGAAAAGCCTTAGTTCGGGTCGGGTCGCTCAATATGGTCAATGACCATAGCCTGACGAGCCTCTTCACGGGCCACCGGCTTCAGTCCGTGGGGGACTGATAAACGGGAAGCCTTTCCCTCGCCCGCAAATTCCATCTCAATTATGAGGAGACAGTATGCCTCAGGGGGTTCTCGCGACTCCAAACTAGAAACGCCTCTTCGTCGAATGCGACGACGAAAATATACTCGGTACCCATAGCAAGGTTCCTTAAGTATTGTAGATCCACCTCTTGAGCCTTCTCTGGATGGCCGTTCGGATCGAATTGAGGGCCAAATAAGGGATTGCTCTTTGCTTGCCAAAATCCCCGTCGAACGTCGCTAGTGTCAACATGGACCTGGCTCCCTGTCTCCCTAGGTGATCCGGGTCAAGGCCTCGACTCCCGAGCCACCTGCAGTAACTCTTGACGTCAGATCTTGAGCAACAACTTACCCGTGGTCTTGCGGCCTTCCAGATCGCGATGCGCTTGCGCGGCATCGGCCAGAGGGTAGGTTTTATCGATACGGATCTTCAGTTTGCCGGAGCCGATCCAATTAAACAGATCGCTCGATCGCCATTCCAGATCCTTCCGTTGCGCAACACAAGTGAACAGAGTCGGTCGCGTTAGATACAGCGAGCCTTTGGTGCTCAATACCAGAGGATCGAATGTACCAATAGGACCGCTGGCTTGTCCGAACGTAACCATCAGTCCGAACGGTTTCAAACAATCGAACCCCTTCAGGAACGTCGACTGCCCGACCCCGTCATAGACAACATCCACGCCTTTGCCATCGGTCAGGCGCTTCACTTCCGCTACAAAATCCTGCTGGTTGTAGAGGATCGCATCGGAGACTCCATCACTCAACGTGAGCTTGGCCTTTTCCTCTGATCCCACGGTCGCGATGATGCGTGCTCCCACCATGTTCGCCATTTGCACAATCAGGCGACCTGTACCTCCAGCAGCCGCGTGCAACAATGCGACACTGCCGGACTTCAGAACAAACGTGGAATGCGTCAAATAGTGTGCGGTCATGCCCTGCAACATCGCGGCAGCCGCAACGTCCAGTCCGACCGTCTCCGGAACCTTGACCAACTGCGTCGCGGGCACCGAGTGATACTCCGCATACGATCCGCGAGCCATGGTATAGGCAACACGATCGCCCTTCGCGAAGGTTGTGACACCTTCGCCCAACAGCTCGACAACGCCCGCGCCCTCGGAGCCAATTATCGCCGGGAGTGGCAGCTTGTACAGGCCGCTTCGATGATAGGTGTCGATAAAATTCACACCCGTATACGCGAGCTTTACCAGCACCTCGCCTGCGGCTGGTGTCGGCGTCGGCTGCTCGCCGAAGACCATTGCCTCGGGTCCGCCTGGTTGTTCGATATAGACAGCTTTCATGAGAATCGTAGCCTCCTACGGGCATGCACGGTTACAGCGTACATTAATAGAAACACTAAAATTGCGGGGAAGAAAACAATCCGTATCAGCGCGGGAACAGCAGCGCCGCCCGCCAATCCTACGCGAGTCACCACAAACTGACGGATCACATCGAAGCGAGCGTAATCCAGCCAGAAGAAATCCCCATTTTCATTGATGATCAGAATCTTGGACGGAAGCTTTGCACCCAGCCACCATTTCCACCAGGTCATGATCGGCTCGGCCGAACACAGGATCGCAACCATGGGATATTGACGCTCGCGGAGCTCGCCTAACAAACGTTCACGACCCTTGCCACCGTCGTAATCGTTCACATTAAAGACGCGAGGCTTGCCTTGCGTATCGGTCGGCAGAAGTGGGGGCAAGCGAGAAAA
>JBDTUY010000103.1:0-11476 GCA_040007495.1 Acidobacteriota bacterium
CAGATGCGTCGTCAGGATGCCACGCTCCGGCATGCCATTTTTCCCTAACAGTGGAGCCGGTCCGATCGAAGGCGGCTCGAAGGGAGTTCCTTTCACTTGGCCCAACCCCGTATGACCGGTCTGCGCCGCGAGAACTTCGTCACCCGCAACGAACGTCCAGCTAGCCTGCGACGTCGGGACGTAGACTAAACCGGTGGTTGGATTGTAAGACATCGGCGACCAGTTGTGCGCTCCACCCGCAGTTGGATACAGAAGCACTGGGGTCTTATCGTAGAACGCCTCGGGATTCATGATGGGACGACCCGTCTTCAGGTCGATGCCCTTGGCCCAACTGACTTTCACCAACGGATCGGCCGAGAGCAGTTCACCCGTCGCCCGATCCAGCACGTAGTAGAAGCCGTTCTTGGGAGCCTGCATCAGGACCTTGCGAGTACGGCCACCGATATTCAGATCAGCCAGCATCAACTGCTGCACCGAATCGTAATCCCAGTTGTCATTCGGCGTGGTCTGATAGTGCCACTTCAACTTGCCAGTATTTACATCCACCGCCAGGATCGAACAGGTATACAGGTTGTCCACTCCGGTGGCGCCACGGAACTTTTGTACCCATGGCTCCGCGTTGCCGGTGCCAACATAAATGAGGTTCAAATCCGGATCGTAGGACATGCCGTCCCAGATCGCACCGCCGACCGCACCGCCCTTGCCTTCCTTCCAGAATTCCTTGCCCCAGGTCTTGGCGGCAGCCTTCATTGTGTCGTCCTGAACGCCCTTCGTCGGATCGCCGGGAACGGTGTAGAAGCGCCAGGCGCGATGGCCCGTCGCGATGTCGTAGGCGTCAAAGAAACCGCGCATCGGATGATCGCCACCGGCAACCCCGACTACGACTTTGTTTCCCGCAACGCGAGGAGCCATCGTGATCGAAACCCAATCCTGCGGATAACCCAGCCGAGCTTCCCACTTCACCTCGCCCGTCAGTGCATCCAGCGCAACCAGGCGACCGTCGATCACTGGCGCGAAGATCATGCCATTCGACATTGCAATGCCGCGATTTACGATGCCGCAGCATAGCTTCGGGTTGACCATTTGCTGATTTACTTCCGGGTCCCAGCGCCACAACTGCTTGCCCGTGCGAGCATCCAGCGCGAATACAACACTCCAATTCGTGATGCTATAAATCGTGTTATTCCATACCAGCGGCGTCGCTTCCTGGTTACCGCCACCCGCGCCGACCACATACGACCACGCCAAGCCGAGCTTGCCGACGTTGCTCGCGTTAATCTGGTTCAGGGGACTATACCGAGTCTCCCCTTGGTTACGGCCATAAGACAACCAAGTACCGGCCAAGGGGTCGGTCGACGTTCCGACAGCCTTCAAAACTGCTGCGTCCACTGCACGCGGCTGAGGTCCAGCTTGTTGCGCGACAGCGGCTATCACTAATGTAAGGGCGGCGATCGAGCCACCAGCAAACAAGGCTTTCTTGTTCAACGTAGACACTCCTGTGGTCAAAAATACGGGCAGAAAGTTGCGAAGTTTCTCTGTGGTTAGTTTCTCACAACCAGATCAAGAGTTCGCCAACGTCCATGCGCGTGGCCTAGAAACCGATGCGCAGGGCCAATTGCAGTGTGCGCGGGTCCTGCACGGCGGTCATCTGCCCGAACGCCGAAGACGGGGCGAGCGGATATGCTCCCGTACCGAAAACCCCGTTCCGGGTCAGCCCATTCGTATGATTCAGCGAATTGAACGCCTCTGCAAGAATCTCTGTGCGGACGCGCTCATTCAGTTGCAACGCGCGGCTCACCCGCATATTCAAGTTGATGAAGTCGTAACCAACTCCAGCGTTACGATTGATGAAAACACCGTTGCTGGTGGGTCGAGCCGCAGTGCCCTGTACGGTATTGACCCCAGTCGTGATGTTGAAAGGCAGAGGGGAGTAATACTGCAGCATGGTGCTCAACGTGAAACCGTATGTCAGCCACTGCATCACGGTCTTCGGCCGCGCCGTTGAACTATGAATGTTCCCATCAAATGCCAACCGATGGCGTTGATCATCGTCGGAACGGGCATAATCGCGCCAGATGTTGAAATGATCAATCGGCTGACTGAAGAAGAACTCACCAACGTTATTGAGTGCTTTTGAATACGTATAAGAGATGCGGAAGCTACCCCACCGCGAAGGACGTTGCGAATATGAGACGTGCAACCCGTCGTAGTGCGAATCCGCCAACGATGAATAGCGGCTATTGTTACCATAAGCCGGATTTGGGCGGCAACCATTGTTGGCTGCAACCACCGCGCAGGTCGGTACATTCTGATTCTGCGTCACCAGCAAGTGCAGTCCGCGCAGGTGTTCGTATCCGATGCTGATCGTAGCCTTGTTACCAATCTGTCGTTCAATCTCAAGACTGCCTTGCTCGGAGTACGCGTTCTGCAGGTTACTCTGCATCGTACTGAAGTTGAACAGCACCCCTGGCTGCAGCGACCCCGTGTTCAGGATATTGGGAAACACCGGAGCGCCGACCTGCCCCGGAGACAGCGAGACCGTCACTTGATTGATCCGCGCAACGTCCGTTGTATTCCCAGCCGACAGCAGCGCGTTCGCGACCGCCCGCAAAGGAACGCGGTCATAAAACAGACCGTAGCTGCCACGGATCACCACCTTGCGAGATGCCAACGGTGTCCATGCGAATCCCGCGCGGGGCGAAATATTATTGGTGTCGGTCGAGATCGTCTTCAACCATTGCAGGTCATAGCGAACCCCGAGATTCAGTGTCAACCGCGGATGGAGCTTCCATTCATCCTGCGCGTAGAACCCCACATTCGGGTTCGTCTGTTTCACGGTAGGATCGCCAAACGTCTGTCCGAAGCCTTGATTGTTATAAGTACCACTCAAGAAGTTGGCTAGCGAGGAAAATGAATAGCTTCCCCGTAGCGTGCGAGGAAAGAAGATTTGATCGTCGTTGTAAAGGAAGTTCACACCGACCTTCCAGGTGTGCGATCCAGCCTGATGAGAAAGATTGTCCACCACCTCGAACAGCCTGTTCTTACGGCCTAACGGAGAACTGGACAACCGACCGAAGGTCGCGACCCCCGCAATGCTGATTGAGGGTCCGACCGCGTCACTCGGTGGAGCCTGCAGATCGCTGCGCGTGAACTGGCCGCGCGTTTCATTCACCAGGCGCGGCGAAATAGCCCAAATATTACTCGCGGCGATGGTCTGATCCGTATTGTCTAAATCCTGCGCTGCAGATGCTGCACTCAGTCCTCCCGCGCCCCTCTGATTCCTGGCGTTCACGCGATAGGCACTGTAGCGCACCGTCAGCATGTCATTCTTGTTCAACTGATGATCGAGCTTCCCCAGATAATTCCAATAGTGAACCGGATTGGAATACAGACCCGTCGCAAGTCGAGGCCCCTGGTACCCGACCGCATCCAAACGAGCGTTGATGGCAACCAGATTGGCCGGAGCAATCGTGATCAGCCCGGATTGATTGAGCATTCGCTGTTCAAAGTTCATGAAGAAGAAGGTGCGATCCATGCGGACCGGTCCGCCCAGGCTGGCCCCGTAGTGCGCCTGTGTAAGAGGCAGCACCGTATTTGAGAGAGCATTCGCCGCGTTCCAATGTCCGCTGCGAAAATACCCGTAGAGATCGCCATGCAACGCATTGGTACCGCTCTTAGTGACGACGTTTAGGTAACCGCCGAGAGCTCGACCGAACTCCGCCTGCCCGCCGCTGGTCACCACTTGTAGTTCACTGACCACGTCGAGTCCGTAGAATCCCGACAGCCCCGCCGCGTCATCATTCGCCGACAAGCCGTCCACAATGAAGCTATTTGAGAAGTTGCGCTGACTGCCGACCGAGATCCCCTGCCCCGGCACCGCCGATGTCTCCACGAACAGTTGATTGCTACCCGTATTCGTGGGCGAGACTCCTGGCAGCAGCAATGCCACGTCCAGGAAACTGCGGCCATTCAGCGGCAAGTTCTGGATCTCGGAGTGCGGAATGGTCCCAGCAATTTGCGTCCGAGCCGTTTCCAAAACCGCTTTCGCGTCCACCGTCACGGTGTCCACCCCGGCCACGACCAACGCGAAGGACATCTCGAACGCCGAACCCACAGTGAGCGTCACCGCTTGCGTCACAGTCGCAAATCCAGCGTACGCCACTCGTACCTCATAGGGTCCCAAGCGCTGATAGGAGAATCGGAATCGCCCTGCGCCATCGGTCGTACCCGTAACAGTCACGTTCGTTTCGGTTTGTCGAGCTATAACCTGCGCACCCTGAATCACCGCTCCGGTCTGGTCCGTAACCCGGCCGCCAATGCTACCTAGATAAACGCTATCCTGCGCGAGACAGAGCGCGCTCATCAGCGAGCCGCACAACAGGAGGCGAACGAAAGAAGCAGGTGAGACCATAGCGAGTTTTCCCAGTATGGATGCCAAGCTGCCATTTGAAAATGCGACATATTGTCGCGCACAGAAACCTACTCAGAAGGGAGCTATGCCGGAGGTGGGTACTTCGACAGCTTGCGTTGCAGAGACCTTCGATGTAATCCGAGCAGCTTCGCGGCCTGGGAAATGTTCCCACCGCAGTCCTCCAGCACGCGTTGAATATGTTCCCACTCAACCCGCGCCAGGCTCGGAACTGAGTTAGGTGAGCCTGGATCGTCGCCCTCAACCAGCTTGTGATAGGCACTTAGAATCTGTTCTGCATCGGCGGGCTTACTCAAGAAATGCGAGGCACCGAGCTTGGTCGCCGTAACCGCAGTCGCAATGCTGCCGAAGCCTGTCAGCATGATGATGCACGTGGTGCTGTCCAACGCCCGCATGTCACGAACTACATCCAGACCACTCATGCCCGGCATGCGAAGATCGACCACCGCGAGATCCGGACTATTCTCCCGCGCTAAAATCAGTGCCTCTTCCCCACCCGCCGCTTCAGTGGCCTCCCAGCCCCGGTCGCGAAACGCACGGCATAACCGCAAACGGAACACTGCATCATCATCCACCACCAACACCGAACGATCTTCGGTCATCGAACTGGCTCACTGCGATTGGTTCGGACCTGCGCCACCACCGGCAACGCCAGGACCGCGCGTGTGCCTTCGCCCAACACCGATTCCAGGCTAAATTGCCCGCCCAAACGCTCCGCCAACGTTCTGACAAGAAAGATCCCGAGCCCCATGCCTCGCCCCGGCTCCTTCGTAGTAAAGAAGGGCTCCCCCACATGTCGCAACGTTTCCACCGAAATGCCGCTTCCTCGGTCGTGAACAACGAACTCTACTACTCCTTCAGCTACAGATACTGACAGACGAATATCTTCGGCTCGACTACTAGCGTCAAGAGCGTTCTTGACCATCGCTTCCAATGCCTGCTCCACCGCCCGGCGCGGCGCAGAGAGAGACACGTCCGCATCTGAACCAATCTCTACACGCACAGCGGGGAACGCCACCCCAACGGTACGAGTCAAGCTGACCGCCGTGACGGTCGCAAGCGCTTCACCTTCCGGCTCTGCTCCGCTAACACTCATGCGCTGTAGGATCCCGCGACAGCGTTCCACCTCTGTGCGGATCAGACGGCTGTCGTCAACAACTACTCGGTCAAGCGTTGACTGCGTGGCGTAGCGCTCCAGTTCCTTCGCCGCAATGGCGATGGTCCCGAGCGGTGTATTCAGCTCATGCGCTGCTCCCGCCGCCAGTGTGACTAACGACGCCAATCGTTCTTTACGGGCCAACTCCTCTTGCATCCGCAGCAGCGATTCTTCACGATCACGTAGCAGTTCAGAGATCTTGCCGGAAAACATTGCCACCAGGAACGCCGCGACTCCGAACGCCACCCACATGCCTGTCAAGTGCAGATTGATGCCATCCCCATGGCGATGCATTTCTAAATCTGCAATGGGCCGATACCACAAAAATAGAGAGCCGAAGCACGCAGTTGAAAGCGCTCCGAGCGCCCACGTCTGCGGCCGCGTCAGGATGGTGGCCGACAGCGTAATATGCACCAGATACAGCAGGCTGAAGGGATTGTTCGGACCTCCAGTCAACATCAATACTGCAGTCAAACACAGTGTATCGAGCACAAATAGCGAGCCGATTAACCGATGTTCGGAAGCTTGTCCCTCTTGGCGCGACAACCAGACATTAGTGAGCACCGTGATGGCCGGTGCGACCAGGATCCAGCTCAAAGGAAGATCGATGCTCAGAAACTGATCGACAATCCAGGCCGTCAGGATCTGCCCGGCGGCCATGGCATACCGCAGCCGTACGATCCAGGGCAAAGCAATCCGAGGTGCAGTAGTTGAAGTCGGGAACCAATTCATAGGCTCTGGGTTCTATGGTAATTCCGCCGCTGGATTCAAGCATGCGGCAATTTGACGCACGGACAGTAAGGTATCACCCGCGTCCCAAATCCTGTCGATCACTTGCCTCCGACTTCAACCTGATTCATAACCAGCTCCTCCACATGTTCAACCACGTTCGCCTGCGCTACCTGATCGAATCGGCAGTGGTCCAAGCGAACATTGCGGATCGGAGCTTCCGCGAACCCACGAAGATTCAAAGCGTATTTGGACTTCTTGCAGGTCACGTCGCGCAGGCTGATGTTGCGAACCGTCGGAAGTTCAGGGCCGTTATGGCCTTCCTCATAGTTGAAGTCGATCTGCAGAACGGCGTCCGCAATCTCTCCAATCTCCATATTCCGGAAATGAATATTCTCAATGACCCCGCCGCGCATGGCGTTGGTTTTGAAGCGTAGAGCCTGATTCAGATGCGGACTGGAGAGATTGCACTTCTCTGCAAATACATTGCGGACCCCGCCTGACATCTCGCTGCCAATGGTGACTCCCCCGTGACCGTCCTTCATTTGGCAATTCCGAATGATCACGTTCTCAGTCGGAGCCGCCACCCTTCGCCCATCGCGATTGCGTCCTGACTTGATGGCAATGCAATCGTCACCCGTGTCGAACGTACAATTTTCAATGAGTACGTCGCGGCACGAGTCCGGATCGCAGCCGTCATTATTCGGACCATGGCTGGCGATCTTCACGCCCCGCACGATCACATTGGAGCAGAGAACGGGATTCACCTCCCACATGGGGGAATTGATGATGGTAACGCCTTCGATCAGAACATTTCGCGAGTGGCACGGCTGAATGAAGTTGGGGCGCAAGTAACTGCCTTCACCGAACACGCGGTCCTTAACCGGCACGTCGTTGGCACCCATCTCCACCAGTCGTTTGCGCGCGTCTCCTTGATTGGCACCACCGGTCCTTGACGCCCAGTTCCACCAGTTTTGGGCATCGCAGTTACCATCGAGCGTTCCTTCCCCCGTAATCGCGATATTCTCTTGACTATCGGCGTATAGAAAGGGTGAATAGTTCATGCACTCCGTGCCTTCCCAGCGTGTGTAAACAAGCGGAAGGTAGTGCTTAGGATCGCGCAGGAAACGCAGCGTGGCTCCCTTGGAAACAAACAGATTCACGTTGCTCTTCAGATGAATCGCTGCGGTCGAAACGATCCCCGGGGGAATTACAACGCGTCCGCCTCCCCTTCGGTTGCACTCGGTAATTGCACTGGCAATGGCTTGGGTACAGTCCTTCTTCCCATCGGCGACCGCACCGAAGGCAGTGATGTTGAAATCTCGTTTGGGGAACACTGGAGCCTTGATTCGTCGAAGAATTGCAGGCACTGCAGTCCACGGGTCCTGCTGTGAAACTGCGGGACGGGTCAAAGCAAGTGCAGCCGCGCTCACACCAATAAACTGACGCCTATCCGTTCGCATAGTTGTTGGAAGTATATTACGATCCGGGAGTGCGCTGGGGACGCGCGTCGCGAAGACTCTGAACTAAGTTGTTGACGATTCGCCAGCAAGTGACTTCGATACGACCTTACCGATGGGGTTGCCCACGTGAACGCATGCGGTGACGCACCAGTGGATTCACCCCCTCGCAATTGCGGGTCCGGGTTCTCGCCATCTGTTCAATGGCAAGGTCTGTGAGTGCGTTGTGGTCAATAGCTCCCCTGCAAACTCGTTCCAAGAATTCAGCGGATACTATTTGACGGGTCCGGAAATCGCGAGCCGAAAAACGTTTCGCAGCCAACGAAGTCCGGGATCTGCCTCCCGGTAGGTATGCCACTGCATCTCTTCCGTAAGTGGTGGAAACTCCATCGGAGGCTTTAGAACTCGTAACGGCAGGTGGCCGGCGTAGTACATCGCCAATCTCCTGTGAATGGTTGCGATTCGCGTGGTTCCGATCACAAGCTGCGGCACCAGTGCAAACGAAGACACCACTGCGGCGATCTTGCGATGGATCCCAGCAACATCCAGGGTTCGTTGCTCGAATCCCGGCAAGTCGTGGTTTTCACCGAAACGAACCACGACGTGCCCCTGATTTAAGTACTTCTTCATTGTCATCGCCTTGCCAACGGCTCGGTTGTTCGCGCACACCAGGCAAGCAAATTCATCGCTGAATAACTCCTCCTTCGGATGTCCAGGCAGCAGATACTGTTCAGGACGAATCACCAGGTCGGCTTCTCCCCTTTCGAGCGCGCTGTCCCGGCCCCCGGTTTCGATCCGTATCGACACATTGGGGGCCTGCTGTTCCAGCATCGGCATCGCACGGCTCATCAGGACCATTGCGACGTAGTCGGACATGATGATGCGAAACTCCCGGGCAGACTCTGCGGGAACGAATCCCGGGTTGCGGTGCAGTATCCCTTCGGCTTGCCGCAGCAACTGCCGTACGGGTTCCGCGAGTTCTTCTGCCAGGGGCGTCAGCATCATCTTCCGCCCCACGGGTACCAGCAGTTCGTCGTGGAAATAGTCCCGCAAACGCGCCAAAACACCGCTGGTTGCGGACTGGCTCAGATGGATTTGCTCGCCGGCACGCGAGATATTTTTCTCCGTGATGAGCGTATCCAATGCCACCAAGAGGTTGAGGTCCAGTCCACGAAAGTGCATAGACGACTAATCTACGATACTTTTACTGGAAATTCTTGCCTCGGCGCAAACCACCGGTCAAGAGACCAGGCCCCACCCCCTTGCACGATCAACACCAGCAACAGCGAGATGGCTAGCAGGTGATACTCGTAACCCTCGCCACCGCGTGTTCCCGACCAGTTCATGAAGAAGCGGGGATAGAGATGATTCGCGAACGGCGCTACGACCATGATTGCCAGCGATCCGGCCGCAGCGATTCTGGTCAGGAAACCGAAGATGAATCCGGTAGCTCCCGCCAATTCCGTGGTCATAACGAGAATCGTAAGCGGAGGAGGAATTCCCATCGTGTCCTGGAAAAGCGCAAGGGATCGCTCGAACCCCATGCCGCCAAACCAGCCGAACGCCTTCTGCGTCCCGTGTCCAAGGAAGATGATCGCGAGTACCCAACGCGCAACTGTGAGCGTTGGGTTATTCGAGGTCTGTGCCAGGCGTCTCAAGAGAGGATGCATTTCAGTGGAACTCAGAAACCAAGACAAACGCGCTAGTGAAACCAGCAGTGATCCTTTTCATGCCAGTTGCTCCTAGTTATTGTTTCTTCGAGGCGGCGTCTTCAGGCTGGTGTACACGGCTTCCACAAACTTCTCCGTCGTCCAAGCCCCGCTATTCGCCCCGAAGCGGGTGTCGTAGTCCGCCGTTATTTTAGCCGCTTTCACTTGTTCCAGCGACGCCCCCCCTGCGATCATCGCTGTGACACGATCCCGGATGATGGCAACCATGTCTCGGTACTCAACCACCTCGTGTTCATCACACAGGTATCCCCGCCCTGGAACAACCAAGGTTCCTCCCTCGCCGGAATGCTGAAACACTGTCTTGGCAAGGATCGCGTCCAAGGCATCGATTTCGCCCTGCACGCTGCCACCGTTCGCCACGTCGATGAACGGATACTGTGTCGTATTGAAGACATCCCCCGCCACAATCACGTCCGCTCGGCGGAAGTGGACAATGCTGTCGCCATCCGTGCTCGCGTTGGGTACGAAGAACATCTCGATGCTGTCGCCATTGTGAAATCTACGCACGCGATCTGCTAGATAGGTGTCGATCGGCCACGACTCGGGCGGTGTGGGGGAATTGCCCTTGGACCCATTCATGCGCGCGGCGAGGTTCTCATGCGCGATGATCGAGGCCGTCGAACCAACGCCTGGAGTGTTCAAAGCGAGAAACGTGCCAACCACGCTTGGATCGGACCCGGCCTTCTTCAACATCTCATTTCCGCCGGTGTACGCCGTATGGAAGTTTGTGTTCGCGATGAACTGGATCGGCCTCAGAGAAAGTCGCCGGATCGTGGCGAGCACCTTGTCCGTGAGCTGTCCCGCCCCGGTGTCGACAACGAACGCCCCTTCGTCGCCCACCTGAACCACGATGTTGCCGCCATCGCCGACCAGCATGTAGATGCCATCGCGCACGGGCTGAACATGAATCTCGCCATCATGCGGATCTGGATCGACTGCTCGGCTGGTCTGCGACGGACCCGGAGCGGGCAACATACGCGCACGTGCTTCGGCCTGCGTTGCCGTCGTAACCTTCGCCTCAAATTCGGCATACATGGTTTCGGCCCCGCCCAGAGCGCCCAGCAGCGCCAGGTTATTCTTTTTCGCGTATTCTTCAACGTAGGGATGCGTTCCAAAGAGATAGTTCGGAACCTGATCCGGCGCTCGGCCCGTAACCTGCTCGCTGTCGTCGCATGGAAACAACCATGCGCCCGGGTCCGTGGGCTGTCGATAGAAGTCTGTCGTTTTTATCCAGGGTTCGGAAAGATACACCGGATCCTTGATGACCGACGTGTAAGTAATGTGATCGCCGCGCCGGGTGAAGAACTCGGTGAGTGTCGTCTGATCACTCTCAGGCAATCCGTTGCGGCGAAGCCATCCCTGCTTGATGTGCGTCGTCTCGACACGCAGTGCATCCCCGACAAACGTGCCAGTGGAGAACCCCATCCAGGTATGCGGGGCATAGGCAGGCGGATGCGTCCGCCCATCCATCCAGATGACGCGGTTCCCTTCGAAGGTCTGGGAGTACCAATGAATCGCGACTAAAGTTTGCAAGCGCGGATCGCGTTCCTCCCATACGCGCGTGTTCCCAATCGCACGAACGGAATAGGGCGCGACGTAGCCATCGCACTGATGGAAGCGCGATGTCAGACGCGAGGTGTTGTAAGAGAGCGCCCACAAGCGTCCGGCTTCGTTGATCGGCACACCACCGTAATCGACCAGGTCCGGACCGGCTCCGCGTTCAGCGGCATCCTCCTGCATGTTGCCCGTCCACCAGCCAGAGAAATCGATCGCAGCCGGAGGTCCGGCCTTGCCTTTGCCGCCGCCAGGCCCGAACCCGCCCGGGCCTTGCGCGTTCAGCAGCCATACGCTCGCAGCGACGGAAATGATCGCCGAAACCAAACGAGTTAATCTCATGGGTCGCATCCTCACTTGCCTGAACAAGACCGGGGATTCCAACCCGCCGCGTCCGCCTGCTTCTTGAAATGCACGC
>JBDTUY010000104.1:0-11457 GCA_040007495.1 Acidobacteriota bacterium
GACGTAGAACGAGTGGATGACGTCGCGTGACGTCAGCACCAGCCGGACGGTCTCCGTGCTCAGACCGCAGGCCTATGAAGAATAAGTCGAGGATTGGAGACGGCATATACGGAATCTTAGAGAGCGCCTCCGATATTACTTAACGCGCGGACCTAAAATGCTGCAGAAAGATCGGCATTGTCTTCATCCTCGTCGTCGAAATCGACCAACGTCGACCAGTCATCAGTATGGCTATATGACGCCGCGTCCGTTTCTGCTAATTTGACCAAGGTACGGCGTGACGCCGATCGCATCCTGGTGTAGAACCGGACATTTCTGTTTGCAAGGTAGGAGAACATTGGATGAGCACTGACGTGGTCGGAAACTCCGACGCTGGGTAGCCAGCCGCGGACGCGGGCTTCGTAACTTAGGAGCCATGCTTCCCCGTCGAGTTCATCCGAAGTCATCAAACTTGCCCAAAGTTTGGGGTCGAGATTATCAGCTAAGCCGCGTTTCCAGGCGTCTAACGCTAGGATTGCAACAAACGAATCATTCATTCTGGACACCGCTGCTGACGCCTCCGAGGATAATGGGAGCTTAAACATCATTGAAGCCCAAAGCATCCATGCGACTTCAGACGCATTGCCGAAGGGAGCATGATGTGTAAGCATGCTGTCGATTGTCGCAGCTAGCAGTTCTTTGTCGATTGGCCAGTTTTCAACCTGCGCTCGAACGAGCGCTCGAACAAACTTATGAGCTGCGCTTGGTTCCGCAGCGAGTGCTTGATGAAGCAGCGGTTGCACAACGCTCCACGCGCGAGCTGACCAAACTTCCTTTTCCACGCGACCAATGGCATACGCGACTATATATTCGTCGCGTGCCAAAGCCTTGCGCCGGAAAGTCTCGTCAAAGAACTCGATTATCTTTGGTCGCTCGTCACCTTTGGTCTCAAAGCTAAACTGACGTACATAAAGCCACCAATCAGACACAGTTCGAGTCGGTAGCTCCACGAGTTCCGTTTTGAGGGCGTTAAGGTGCAGTCCGTACTCCAGAAGCACCGATTGAAGCACCGCTTTAGCCTCCTCTGCTCCCCGAGGTGTTCTGAAAACCAACTCGTAATCGTCGTGGTGCCTGTACCCATTCATGGGCCCAATTCTTTCTTGCAGCGTCTCATCAACTGCCCCAAGAATGACTTCAGCTAAGATCAGGGAGGTATCTGGCCCAATTGGAATTCCATTGGTCTGCCCATACTGGGAAGCTTGAACTGCCGCATCGATCCGATTCCCAAGGAGTGTCTTGTCGTGCACATGGGCTTTGGCGATGGCTTTAGAGTGTAGCGCCCAGGGAATGCTGTGTGTATATACGGAACGGTAAAACTCTGCAATGTCAGTGCGGAGGAGATATCTGCCCCTTGCACGCGTGTTAACCCGAACGAACATCACATCCGCCAACGGAATAGCCGGAACTGCGGCACGCCCTTGTGTCGAGCGGAGAGTGGGTAAACTTCTCGAGAGGCTTGATCGCCTAGCCTGGCTCCGAAGGATGCCCCAGTGGTCCGCTATCTCTTTGGCTAAAGCCCAATGAGTGATTGGGTTCGGAACACCAAGGGAACGACGAACCTGAGAGGCGCGGGCGAGCGAATGATTCAGCATCCATTTCCAGGGGAGTTTCTGAGAAGCATTTGGAAATGGAAATCCCGCAACTGTAGGATCAAGGGCCTGGGCAAGGCTAGTTGTCTTAAAAGATGGTGGCAATTCCTTCGGAAAATAGCCCTTGCGAATGAATTTATGGGGTGTCGGCATTAGGGCTCAGCGTTCGTATAGGGTCGTGAGTTCTATTTCGCCTTACTGAAACACGCCCGCGACTGGGACGATCTGCACGTCTTCTGGGCGCAGGCCTATGGAGTAGGCTCCTACTAGTTTGTCTTCTGCCAGGATGTCGGCTGGCTTGGCGGAGTTGTATTGGATGGTCGCGGGGGTCGTGCCTGCTATTTGGGATTTTAGCTGCTCGGCGTTGGCGGATACTGCTACGATTTGCACTCGGTCGGTTCGCAGATGCTTCTTGATCGCGGCGTTTACTTGCTCGCGGGTTAGTTTTGCCAGAGCCGTCTTGATGTAGGTGTTGTAATCCGGGATCCCGTAGTAGAGGCTGTCGATGGCGTAGCCTAGCTCGGCTGATTTGGTCTTGGTGAGTACGTTGACGTACTTGCCCAGGAATTCTTTGGTGCGTTTGAAATCGGCTTCCGAGATGCCGTTCTTGATCAGGTTGTTCAGTTCATAGAAAGCGAGGCGCAGTGTGAAGGCGGCTGCGGGCGGCTCCACTGGGCGAATCCAGATCTGGAAGATTTGG
Organism: Acidobacteriota bacterium; assembly: GCA_040007495.1. GTDB lineage: Bacteria > Acidobacteriota > Terriglobia > Bryobacterales > Bryobacteraceae > Palsa-187. The sequence continues at coordinate 2,329 of JBDTUY010000104.1, forward strand.
CTGCGGCGCGCGATGTTCTGCGGCGGCTCCATTAGGAACATGCCGCGCGGGAAGTAATCGATATAGGCGTAGTCGCCGTAGTTGATGCCGCGAATTTCGCGGATGCGCTGGAAGAGACGGCCTCCGCTCATACGATGCGGGCCTAGGTAGGATTGCATTAGTAGCAGAGCAGGATAGTCGGGGTCGCCGCGCTTCACGTCGAGAGGGAAGCCGAAGGAATACGCGACGGAGCGGGTGCTCTTTTCGACGATGGTCGCTTTGGTGTGGTCGATGGTCGCGGGTTTGATCGCCTTGATGACGGGCGTTTCGTCCTTGGCAGGCAACATCGCGAAATCCTTTTTCAGTTGGTCAAGGAACGCGGGTGTATAGCCGCCTGCCAGACCCAGGATGACGTTCGATTGCGTGTAGTGCTGCTTGTAGAACTTCTTCAGGTCGTTGAGCGTGAGCTTCTCCAGCGATGAAATCGTACCCAGGCTGTAGTGGCCGTAGGGCGTGCCTCGGTACAGTGTGGAATACAGCACTTCTTTGCCTAACTCTTCATCGTTGTTACCACGCAGACCTACGCGGATCGCGTTTAGAGCGTCGTCCTTCAGGCGCTTGAAGTCGTCTTCGCGCCAGCCTGGGTCGAGCAGCATGGCCTTGATGAGTTTGTAGTACGCCGGCAGGTTATCGACGTGTGTGGACCCGGTAAACGTCGTCATCTCCTGATCCACTTGACTGCCGAGTCCGGCGGCCATTGGGAAAAAGGCGTCGGTGACCTCTTTAAAGGTCAGGTCTTTGGTGCCGCCGCCTGCCAGCATGGCTGCCGTGAGGTTGGCGAGGCCTGGTTTATCGGCTGGGTCGGCCATTGCTCCGGTGGTCAGCACGATGCGGAAGTTGACCACCGGAGATTTGCTGGGAAGCGTTACAGTTCTCATTTGGGCGAAGGCAGAAGAAATGAGCAGTGACAGAACCATAAGGTTGCGAAAAAATGGGACAGACAGCCATTTTCGCGGAGACCCATTCGTTAGTATTAATTCGATACTCTGCGCGAAAATGGTGTCAGTCCCTATTTTTCGCGTCACTTTGCACCTTCTTCTTTGCCAACTAGCGTGACAATGGTGCGGTTCTTTTCGATCAGATGCTTGGCGACTGCCGCGCGTAGATCATCGGGCGTGAGTTGCGCGTAGATCGCGTACAGTTTGTCGATTGTGTCTGGCGTGCGCTTCAATGCGACCCACGTAGCGGCGGTTGACGCCACCGATTCGCTGTTATCCAGCCGCATGGTGAAGCCATAGCGTTCGCGGCTCTTGATGGCTGCGAGTTTATCGGTCGCCCCCAATTCCTTGCGGAAATGTTCCACTGTATCGAGGATCTGCTGGCGGACGTACGGGATGTCCTCCACCTTCTTGACGCGTGCTGAGATGGTGAACAACTGCGGATCGACGCTTTGCGCCATGTCGGCGCTAATCGAATCGACCTTCTGTTCCTTCACTACCAGCTTCTGATAAAGGTCCGAGTTGCGCGAGAACGCGAGCGTCGCGAAAGCGTCTAGCGCTGCCCAATCCTTGTCGGTATCGGAATAGGCAGGCGCGCGGAACGCGACTTCGACCAAAGGAAGTGTCGGCGAAGGCCAATCGACATGCGCCTCACGCGGGGCTGTCTGTGCGGGTTCGACCGGGATGTCGGGATGATAGCTGCCCTTCTTCCAGCCGCCAAAGTATTGGTCGACCAGAGCGCGAAGACTCTTTTGGTTCACGTCACCCGCCGCAATGATGGTGGTGTATTCGGGGCGATAGTAGCGGTCAAAGAACTTCAGGCTGTAGTCGTATTGCGCGGGCATGTCCTGCACATCTTTCAGGAAGCCCATGGTGGTGTGCTTATAGGTGTGGCGGTCGAACGCGGTGTCGCGCAGGACTTCGTCAAGCTTTTCTTCGGGGTCCGAACTGTTCTTGTTGTATTCGCCCAGCACGGCGCCGGTCTCGGTCTTGAAGGCTTCGGGCGAGTACTTGAGGTTCTGGAAACGGTCGGCTTCCATGGCCAGGATCGCGGGGAGATCTTCTTTGGAAAATGTCGTGTGATACGCGGTGAGATCGTCACTGGTGTAGGCGTTGGAGGCGGCACCGGCGCTTTGCAACACCTGATTGTATTTTTCAGGCGGGTACTTGGCGGTACCGCGGAACATCATGTGTTCGAAGAGATGCGCGAAGCCGGTTTTGCCTGCCTCCACTTCATTGCGCGAGCCGGTTTGCACGACGATGAAGATGGTGACCAGATTCGGCGAGTCGGTTGGAATTGTGACCAGGCGCAGACCGTTCGGCAGGTCTTCCTGCGTGTAGGCGAAAGGGAAAGTTTTGGTTTGGGCGCTCATGGTTTGGCAGACGGGGGCGCACATGAGGCAGATACCCAGAGTGCAGATCAGAGGGGATTTTAGAGCCTTCATGACACGAGAATAGCAAGTGTTGGGGCGGGCGCGCGCCGATGGTTTTATTGAGCCATCTGGCGGAGGCTGGGGCCTCCGCGCGGGACTTGGGTCCCGCCCCCCATGGCTATTTCAGGCGATAGAGCATTTCGCCAGCTTGATCTACTACTAGTGATTCGGGGTCGCTGCGCCAAGTCTCGATATTGATTGACGCGGGATCTCTGTAGCCTAGGTTTAGGTCGTGGCAGCGCTGTTCAGGGATGCCGGTGGCTAGGGTTACTTGGATGCGGGGGTGCTCGGTGTGGGTTGCGGTGTCGTAGGTGCCTTTGCCGCGTAGGTGCGTGGAATGCGCCAGGATGCCGCCGGGGATGTGTTTGAATTTGTCCCACTGGCCTAGAAAATAGTCCCGGCAGTGATAGCCGATTTGATCGATCAAGGCTCCGTGGACGTAACTGACTTCGGTGATGTTCGGGGCATAGATCACTACCTCGCCTCCGTCGGCGATTACGGGCTCCAGTTTGTACATGCCCTTGGCACCGGTCCACAGGTCGTCGTACATGGTGGGCAGGATCGATAGGGCGCGCTGGACGGGCCTGTCCAAGAACACGATGTGGCGTCGCGAAGAGAGTTCGGCTGCAGCGTGCCAGGTTTGGATGGTGGGTCCGCAGAAGATGCCGGCTACGCCCTCTTTCGTAACTACGGGGGCTAGCAGGGAGTGAGGACGTCGGATAAATTCTGTTGCCCGGTGGATCACTTGGCGAACTAACGTGTCTGCGGTTCCGATGATGTCGTGACTGGTGAGCAGTGCGCCGAGCCAGTGGGTGAAGTGGATGATCTCTGGTCCCGCGATGCCGGGAAAGAAGTACTTGGCACCGCCGGAGAAGCCTGCCACTTCATGCGGGAAAACGGGGCCGCAGATGAGCAGATGGTCGTAATCGAGGATCAGGCGATTGAGGCGCACCTCTACGTCGTGGTCCGCATGCTTACGCATGGCGGTTCGCAGGCGGGGATGTGCGGTTTCTGTAAGGGCTTCGAGTTCGCTGGAAGGGATGGTGCCTAGGGTCACGAATGCTTCGGGGTCATCCCAACGGTGATTGAAAATCTGCCGCTGACCTGCGTGGCCGTTTATGACGGAGGTCCCCAGGTGTTGCGATAGCTGGGCATCGGTCATAGGGGTGTGGGTGCCCAACGCGACCAGATAATCGAGCGCTTTCGTTTGGTGTCCTAGCTGTTGCTCCAGCACTTCAAACACCAGAGGCATCGGCATGGTGCGTGTGGAATCGGGGATGATGACCAACACGCGACGTCCAGCCAAGGGAAGCTTTGCAAGGCCGTCGGCGATTAGCAAGCGGACTTCGGATTCTGAGAGCAGGCCGGTGTTCAGACCTCGGCCAGTGACGCTCGGAGTGGCTGCCATTCCTCACAGTATAGTGTCCGCTGGAGCTTGCTTGATGGCACGATTCCAGCCGCATTGCTGCGTGTCAAAGGTTTCCGGGATGCGGAAGACCAGTTGCCAGGCCGCCATTTTCGTGATGGACCGTTCGCGGAAACGGTGTCAGTCACCAGTTTTTCGCGCTGGTGATGCCGTTGATGCTTGGTGGTGCGGCTTATGGGCAATCATAGGACCAATGGCCCAAGGTAGAAAAGGGCATTTAGCGACGTTATGGGCAAGCAGGTCTAAAGTCCTGCGCCGCCTGAAGGCCGCCCTCCGTGCTAGCAGCGTGCGATAATCGGGCCATGCGGACCCTTGTGCGTGCCCTGTTCACATTGGCCTTTTCGATCCTGTTGATCGTGCCAGGCCACTCATTGCTAGCTTCCGACATGATGAAGCTGACGATCAAGGTGGTGGACGAAAGGGGCAAGCCGGTGGATCGGGCAAATGTTCGCGTGGTCTTCAAGCAGGGCCGCAAGGTTTACAACCTCAAGAAAATCATTCACTCCTGGGAGTTGAAGACCGCGCAGGATGGAACGGCTCGAATCCCTGCGGTGCCGAAAGGCGACATTCTGGTGCAAGTGAGCGCTCCGTTCTATCAGACGTACGGCGATACGCAGACGATTGAAGACGATGAGCACACGGTTGAGGTGGTGCTGAAGTCGCCGCAGAAACAATACTCGGTGCACGAGGACTTGAAAAAGTAGCTATGCGGGCGATTCTGGCGATTCTGCCTTTGGGGTTGGGACTGGCGGCTATGGCTCACGCGCAGGTCACGTGTCCGGCTCAGGTGAACGGCGCAAAGGCCGGTCTGACGAAAACCGGCTGGAAGACAGAGAAGCCGCTTGGCACGGGCAAGTTGGAGCATGCCAGCCTTTTCAACTCTGATGGCAAGCAGGAGTATGAGCTGGCTCCGGACACAAATCGCACGGTGGGTGCGGATCTGGTGCAGCAATGGAAGGCGTCCGATTACCATCAGCTAGACCTGTTTATGCGGTGCGATTACGGCAAGGCGGGTCAGATTCGGAAGCTTGTGCCCATCCAGCTGAAAACCTGTGAGCAAAAGCTGACGGACTGGGATCCCAAGAAGGGCCTAGCTGCCAGCGTCCAGATGGCTTGCCGGTAAATCGTGTTTTGTTTGTGGCGTGAGCTTTAGCTTGCACAGGAGCTTTAGCTCCGCATCGAGTGGTCGTAGCCAGACTGAAGTCTCTATGCAAGCTGTCCGGTCACGGATCCGAACGACGGAAAGCTCGCGCCACATCCGGTGCGAAGATAGAATGTGCCTGTCCGCCCTCCTACGCAACCAGCTTTAGGCAACTCCATTTCAGGGGCGTGGCGTGATCCGGTTCGCGTGTTCATGCTGTTGTTGGCGGTCGGCTGCGCTGTGGCTTTTTGGTGCATGGCTCGCGGCTATTCGTTTTACTACGGCGACGCGGAAGCGCATCTGAATATCGCGAGGCGCATCGTGGATACTCGCACTCCAGGCGGCTATCAGATTGGGACGGTTTGGCTGCCGCTGCCGCATCTGTTGTGGGCCGTGTTCGCGGTCTCCGATTCACTGTGGCAATCGGGATGGGCGGCCGTGATTCCTTCGGTGGTGTGCTTCGCGCTGGCGGGATCGTTTCTGTACGTGGCTGCACGGCGGGTGTTCTCTGCGAGCGCTGCGGCTTCTACCGTCGTACTGTTGTTTGCGCTGAACCCGAACATCCTGTATCTGCAATCGACATCAATGACGGAGCCGATTCAAGCGGCTGCGGTGGCCGCATTGTTGTGGGCGACGCTGTGGTATCGGGATTCCAAGAAGCTGATGGCGATCGTCGCGGCCGGGATTGCGTCGAACGCATCATCGTTGACGCGCTATGAGGGCTGGTTCCTGATTCCGTTTGTGGCGCTGTATCTGTTGTGGGTCGCGGATCGGAAATGGCATGCAGTGCTGTTTGGCGCGATTGCGTCGGTGGGACCGCTGGCTTGGCTGGCGCACAACCAGTTTTATTACTCGAACGCGCTGGAATTTTTCAATGGGCCGTATTCGGCGGCGGCGATCTATCAGCGGCAGCTTGCTTCGGGCATGCAACCGTACCCGGGCAATCACGACCTGTGGGTTGCGGTGCGGCAGTATGTGGTCGCTACGCGGGAGGTGCTCGGGTGGCCGCTGCTGGTGCTGGCCGTAGCGGGCATAGTTGTATTGCCGAAGCGCCGACGGTCGACTTGGCCACTGTGTTTCCTGCTGCTGCCTGCGCCGTTCTATTTTTGGAGCCTTTACTCGTCTTCGACGCCGATCTTTGTGCGGTCGTTTCCGCCGTTCAGTTTGTATAACCTGCGGTACGCGATTCCGATGTTGATGCCGATGGCGTGGGCTGCGGGGGGGCTGGTGGAGTGGGCCGTGTGGGGGAGTTCTCAGTCCGCCCGAAAACCGGTGACAGACAGCCCTTTTCGCGGTCGGCAATCCAGCAGTCCACCGGAGTGTCTCCGCGAAAACGTTGTCAGTCACCAGTTTTCACAGCGGATTGCGCGGGTGCTGCAAGCCAACATGACGTCGTGGGCGCTGGGTGCGATTGTGACGATTGGATGGCTTTTGCCGACGGCGGTTTGGGGTGCGTCGGCTAAGCCGGTTTCGATATGCTGGGAAGAATCGGCAGCAGGGTCGGTTGGACGCAGACGATGGTCGGCGGAAGCGGCTCGCGTGTTGTCTCGCGTGTCCTCTGCGGGCGCGGCTTACCGGTCCGGGTCGGGTGTGCTCTTTTCCTTTGGAGACATGGCTGCGGTGATGCGCAAGGCCGGGATACCGTTCCGCGAGGGGCTGTATCAGGACAATGAATTCGCCTGGGACGCGGCGATGGCCAAGCCGGAGTTGTTTCTCCATGAGGAGTGGGCGCTGGCGGTCGAGGGCGATGCGGTGGATCAGGCTGTGACTCGCGCCATTGACAAGGGCAAGAACTATCGAGTGGTGGACGCGATTCATGTGCTGGGCGAGCCGCTGGTCAAGATCTATCACTTGGATTAAGTGCAGTAGATTAACTGCGGGATAAGGGGGCAGGACTCAATGCTGGGCGCCCTCAGATATTGCATTAGTGGGTTTATAGGATGCTGATTTTCCGATGAGAGTTCCCTTTACAAAAGCACACGGTGCTCATAACGACTTCCTGCTTACCTGGAAGCAGCAGCTTCCCGCTGGCGCGGAGGTTACGCCGGAGTTGGCGGTGGCGATTTGCGCGCGTAATGTTGGGGTTGGCGCCGACGGATGGATGCTGGTATCGAAAACCGACCCGGAGGTCGCCGATGCTCGGATCGAATTGTGGAATTCGGATGGCAGTCGCAGCGAGATCTCGGGTAATGGTACGCGGTGTGCGGCGGCTCTGTTGGTGAGCGAGGGTGTGGTCGGCTCGGAAATCGGGCAGGCGATCCGGATCGAAACCGGGGCTGGCGTCAAGACGTTGAAACTATTAGAAAAGGACGCAGCACGTTTTGGCTTCGAGATGAACATGGGTCGGGCGGTCGTCGAGGATCTGCATTCTTCCATCGTGCCAGGAAAGGAGACCGTGATTCTGAACGTGGGAAATCCGCAATGTGCCGTGTTTACAACTAGTTTTGATTTCGATTGGCGTGAATTGGGCGCTCAGCTGGAACGGCATCCCCATTTTCCTAATCGAACCAATGTATCCTTTATCCGGGTAACTGACGATCATACGCTTGACGTTCGCTTTTACGAGCGAGGGGCGGGCGAAACCATGAGTTCCGGCACCGGTTCCACGGGTGCTGTAGCGGCGGCCATGGCCCGAGGTTTGGTTTCCAGTCCGGTGAGGGTTTTGACCCCGGCCGGGCCCCTTGAGATTCGTGTTCAGGTGGGCGAAACAGGTGACGAATTTTTGTTAGCCGGTCCGGCAGAAATGGTGGCGAGCGGTGAGTTCTACTACGATAGGAAGTAACACTTCTCTTCTGACGAATGCCCCTGGAACGAAGCCAGAGGGTGCGGAGATCCGCTCTCAAGAATCCTCTATGACAAATTACGCGCAATCGCTGGCGCAAAAAATCAAAGCTCACACGGCCAAAGTCGGCGTGGTGGGGCTGGGCTACGTCGGCTTACCTCTGGTGATGGAGTTTGCCGAGGCTGGATTCGAGGTCATTGGCATCGACGTTCAGCAATCGAAAGTCGATGCGATCAACCGCGGCGAGTCCTATGTTCAGGACGTTTCGACGGCGGCGCTCAAGGCGTTAGTGGATGCCGGAAGGATTCGGGCCACGACGGATTTTAGCGTGGTGAAGGAGCTGGACACGATTAACATCTGCGTCCCCACGCCGCTGCGTAAGACCAAAGATCCGGACATGAGCTACATTGTCAATTCCTGCCAGGAATTGGCCAAGTATTTCCATCCAGGCGTGCTGGTGATCCTGGAATCGACCACGTATCCCGGCACGACCGATGAATTGATGCTGCCGATGTTTGAGACCGGCGGCCTGAAGGTCGGCGAAGACTTCTTCATGTGCTTCTCCCCTGAGCGCGTGGATCCCGGCAATCCGAAGTATCAGACCAAGAATATCCCCAAAGTGGTGGGCGGTATCACGCCGACCTGCACTGAGTTGGGCGCGCTGTTCTACAAGCAGGCTCTGGATACGGTGGTTCCGGTGGGATCGACCAGCGTCGCGGAGATGGTGAAATTGCTGGAAAACACCTTCCGCATGATCAACATCGGCCTGGTGAACGAGCTCGCGATGATGTGCGACCGCATGAATATCAACGTTTGGGAAGTGATCGACGCAGCTGCGACCAAGCCTTTCGGCTTCATGCCGTTCTATCCGGGTCCCGGGCTAGGCGGACACTGCATCCCGATCGATCCGTTTTATTTGTCATGGAAGTCCAAGCAGGCGGGCATTGAGGCGCGCTTTATCGAATTGGCCGGCTATATCAATGGTCAGATGCCGCACTTCGTAGTGGACAAGGTGCAGGGCGCGCTAAACGATCATAGTAAGCCGCTGAAGGGCTCGCGAGTTCACTTGATGGGCGTGGCGTATAAACGCGATATCGACGACGTCCGCGAATCTCCTGCGTTAGACGTACTGCATTTGTTGGGACAGCGCGGCGCGATCCTGACCTACAGCGACCCGTGGATTCCGGTGATCAACCACGATGGCGTGCAGATGACGGGCGTCGATCCCGTTGAGGCCTGCAAGGCAGCCGACTGCGTAGTGATCATCACGGACCACAAGAAGTTCGACTTCCCGACGGTGGTTCGCGATTCCAAGCTGATTGTGGATACACGGAATGCGCTGAAATCGATCCAGTCGCACAATATCGTAC